>JAFGEK010000117.1 GCA_016931625.1 Deltaproteobacteria bacterium
ATCACTAACCACTTCGCCAGACTCTGTGCGTATGGTTAGTGATAAGCCAGCATCTTCGTTTACCGGCGGTTGAGGTGAAGCAGTTGCTACCTCGGTGACGTTTGCTGGCGTAATGGCCTGCGATATTAATTGTATTTCTTGGCGATACAACCGCAATTGCCGTGTTTGCAGTGCCGTGGCAATTTGCTGTATTACTTGTTGTTCGTTTAACCTATGTAAACTTTGCAAACCATTATTGACCAACATTGAGCGCAGTTTTTGCATGCAGCACCAGTCACTAGCAAAACGCTGCACAAATTGGGTAGCCCAAAATATATCGTTGTCAAAATTAAGTTGTTCGTAGCCGTTGGGTGCTGACTCAAACCAAGTTAAAATTTTATAATTGTCATTAAAATACGTTAACGTTGTTGTTAGCATGGGCATAGGTGAATGCAACCTTAATGCCATGCCGACTTAATACATTAACTACCTGTAATGATTTAAAAATTCCCCTATTAAAATATGGGGCTACTTTATTGATGTCGTAAAATGAGACATCTGCGTGTGTCATTTTGCGACACTTAAATGGTGATTTTTTGGCGAGAAACTAATTTACTAAAACTATTAGCGAGTTATGCAGTAGCTATACTTGGCATCAATGTTGCTCGTAAACAGCAACATGCTAGCTACAACCCTAATATATTTTGGCGAGATATATAAAATTACTAAACCCGTACGTATTGAAACAGGTGAGAATGTTATCGATGAATTTGATTTAGAACTTAGCTGTCCCATTGTATTATCGCGACCTAGAAATAGCATCATATAAACAAATCTTATAACCAGAAAGAAGGTTTTATTATTATGATCTGCCCAAAATGTAATCGTCATCATACTGATTCTGTAGTTATTTGTGACTGCGGCTATAATCTAGAAGACCATCGCAATCATGTTATGCAAATCGATCCTAATCAATCTGCATCTCATAGCCATACTTTTCTAAAAGTATGTTCAACACTTTTTAAGTTAATAGCTATACTCGGAATAATTGCAAGCATATGGAGAGTGTCAGGTATTAGAGACGATACCTGGAAAATACTCATAATAGTCGGTAGTTTATTTAATGCAATCATATGGTTTGGTTTGGCAAAGACTATTTTGTTGCTTCTCTCAATTGAGACCAGGCAAGAAGAAATGTGCAAAAGTATTTATAGCCTTGAACAGATGCATACCAAGAATGCTAGACACCCGAAAATTTAACTGGCCCCAAAGAAATAGTAATAAGTCATAACCCAAAAAAACCGTATAGTTACTCTAAAGTTATTAGAAAAACCAAAAGCGCAATATGCGCTAGTTGCTGGCACCCCAAGCATAAAATAGCAGTATTGTTAGGTATAATCATAAGTAGCAGTGCTGACTCATAAAAACAGACAAACTTTGCTTGAACTTTTATTTTTATAATTAGTATATATTTAAGCAAAAACCACAGCGCCAATCTTTACTCAAATTTTTTGTTAAATTTCCTTTCGGCTCAATATTGCTCTAAAAATCAGTTGCGATCCTAATTAAATAAAAACAATAGCACCGATTTTTATGTAAAGTATACTAGCTTCGTTAAGCGTTACACTTAGCTAATAAGGGATACCAGGTCGCTAAATATCCATCACTAGATTTCGTGCCTCAAAATTTATTTATACCGGCTGTTACTAAACAAGGGCTGTCGCCATGACGCATGGGACTCAACGCTTACGGCGACATAAAGCGGCGCTACGTGTGACACGCGGGCAGCGGACACGCGGGCAGCGACGATCACAAAAAGCAACCAAAACTAGCCGCCCCGCTCGACGTGTGACCAGAGATGGCAAGGGTGGGAGGTAGAGATGATTTTAGCAACTGTCGTGGAGCAGTATCAAAATACAAGGAAAGTGACATGCCTAAAGAGCTAACGATTGCAGAACTTGAGCAAGCCATAACTAGCGCTGCGGCTTTTCGATGTCGGCGTCGACTGCAACCCGCTGGTGGTCAAGGAGATAAAGTCTTTCCGCCAACTTTTGCAGGAGCGGTCTATGCTGAAGAACAACGGCGCATACCAGGTCGCGACGCACCGGTTAGGTGTGTATTGCTCGATAGCGTGCAGAGTCAAGCAAACCGTATGGAGCTCGCCCTGCAAGAGGCCATCGATGCTGGTAAAATCGGTATGCCGCTACTCACCATCGATTTTTCTGAATACAGTCCTACCGGCGATATTGAAGCAGATAAGCAAGCGGGTAAACTTATTGATGCTGTTGGTAAAATCACCAGCTTGCAAGCGCCGCATCGCTCGGCAGATGCCATATTACGGGATAGTGAATATAAAGGAGTACGCTTTCGTGACTCTAACGAGGGCAAATCTCTCAACACCATAAGCCTGAATAATGCAACGCCGCTTCTTAAATTATGCCCAACAGCGCTTATCTTTGGCATGTGGGATTCTACCGGACCAAAAGGTGGCCTAGGCCCAAAATTCGAGCGCGCTTTAGTATCTGAGATTGTTGGGATAGGGGCAGAGATTGGTGATTTACGTCGTGGCGTTCGTCATGATCCACTAGAGATACGTGCTGCGGTAAAAGTAATAAAAGCTCCAGATAAATCGTGGACTGTCGCTGGCCTTGAAGCCAAAAGTAAGGGTGTTGATTCTCCTTCGGCGGTGAATCATTCAAGTGTGCCCTTTCCTAAACAAATAGAAAAAAAGACTGATGAGAATACTTATGATGGCGTAACGATTGAATACGCAGAGCAAATAACTACCTTGTCACTTATTTGTCTGCGGCGTTTGCGTTTTCTGGAAATGATCATTCAAAAGCGCGGCGTTTCGATCGCGGTTAGCGCGATCGCAAGTAAGCATGCAGTAGCGTGAATTTTTTAAAGTG
>JAFGEK010000118.1 GCA_016931625.1 Deltaproteobacteria bacterium
AGTTATATGGATAAGTATGGCCTTTTTCTGAAAGAAGATCCGTTTTAATCCCTAGAATAAAATACCCTTGTGGGTAATTCATAAGATTTAATAAGATAATCTATGTTTTTCAAGGAGTTAATTTCGTCTGGCACCGGTTGTTTGTGGTTGTTTGCAGCTTGTTCGTCTGGGCTATCTCTAAACTAGAAATTACCTCTAATCAGTAGCCGTCGTCTTCTCGCTAGTAAATAATGAATATAATACCGGCACCACTAATAATGTCAACAATGTTGAGGCTGTCAAACCACCAATAATAGTCCAACCCATAGGTGCCCACAAAGTGCCACCTCTTAGGGTTAATGGCAACAAACCGCCAACAGTTGTAGCGGTAGTCAATATAATCGGCAATAGTCTTGTACGACCTGCGGTACGAATAGCATCGCCAACACTCATACCTTTTTGGCGTATGTGGTTGGCGTAATCAATCAAGATTATTGAATTATTGACCACGATGCCAGCAAGACTTGCTAAACCAACAAAAGCTGTAAATGAAAAGCTGTTACCCGATAACCAAAGGGCTGGGAATACACCTGCTATTGATAAAGGTATGGCAACAAAAACGATTGGTGCTTGCACAATCGAGCGAAACTGAAAAACTAAAACCGCAAACATTGCAAACAATGAAATTATTAACGCGCTTTGCATACCACCAAAAGATTGTTCGCGTTCTTCTTGTTCACCAGCAATATGAAAACTAATACCTTCTGGCCAACTACGACTATTAATGGTTTGTAGCACTTCTTGGGTAACCGCAGCAACGTTAAACCCATCACGCACATCAGCAGTTATTGTGGCCGCACGATCTCGACGATAATGAGTAATGAATGATGGGCTATCACCAAATTCTGGTCGTGCAAAATAACTTAACGGCACCGGCTGACCACTTAGTGTCATTAATGTAATATCCTTAAGATCTTCATACGTTGGCCGATCATGCATTGTCGCTCGCGCCACAATATCACGCTCTTCGCCAGTGTCATCACGCAATACTGCGACTTTATAACCAGCAAGTGCCGCTCTTATTGATATATCAACATCACTTACAGTTAAGCCATGACGCGCAACTTTATCGCGATTAATAACTAAACGAAGATCCGTTGCGGCTGAACGCCAAGGATTATTTACATTCACCACACCTGATACCTGATTAGCTATATCAGCTACGGCGGCAGCTACATCGCGTAAAGTATCAAGACGATCACCTAAAATTTTAATCGCCAGCGGGGCTTCAATTGGTGGACCTTGTTGCAACTCTTTAACTTCGATCTCAACTCCCGTAAAATCAGCAAATTCTTGACGCAATTTTGCAACTAGATCTGGTGTTTCTGCTGTATCATAACTCTGTAGTTGCAAAAGCACTTGTGCGTGCGTTGGCATATCACGTTTCATTATTATGTTATAATAAATACGCGGATTTCCATGACCTACATTTGCGGTTACTGATTGAATTTGCGCATACTTTTTAAGAACTTGCTCAACTTCTATAGTTTTTTGATTGGTTGCATCAATACTGCTACCCTTGGGCAAATCAACATTTATTATTATATATGGTTTTTCAGCTTTCGGAAAAAAACTAACTCCAAGACCACCCGCTACCCCCACACTCGCAACAAGTATAGCAACAGCAATAAGCAGTGTAGTTTTTGGACGCTTAAGCGCCTTATCGAGTATGCGCGGATAACTATTAGTTGATATATAGTCAGTATATACTTGTAATATGCCTCCTTTATTTGCAGCGGTTACATCGAAAAAACGACTAGCTAATAACGGCGTAACCGTCAGCGCCAATAACAAAGATGCAGTCAGCGCCGCAATTACGGTCACCGGCATACCACGAATGAATTCACCGGTCAGTGATGATAAAAATGCTATTGGCAAAAATACGATAACCGTCGTCAACGTTGAACTTATAACTGGAGCGGCAATTTCTGATACGGTATGCGTAGCTGCATCGCGTATCGAATAGCCTTGCCTTAAATACCTTGCAATACATTCAGTAATAACTATACCGTTATCGACTAACATTCCTAAGGCTATTACCAAACCAGAAATAGTCATCTGATCTATCGCAAAACCAGCAGTATTTACCCAGCCAAGTGCAATTAATACAGATGTCGGAATTGCGAAACCAATTATTAGTGCTGCTCGCCACCCTAAAACTAACCAAATAAAGGCAACAACAAGCACAATTCCCATTAGTAAATTTATGCCAAAATCTTTTAAGCGTAATTTTACTGAATCAACTTGGTTGAAAACCGTTGTAATCTCTACACCTTTAGGTAATGTTTTTTTAAAGGTAATAAGTTTTTCATCTATTTCGTTACCAATCTGCATAATATTTGTATTAACTTTTTGATGCAGGGTTATTAAAACAGCACGCCGACCATTGGTTCGCGCCAAATAATTTAACGGCTTTTGTGCAAGGTTTACCTGCGCTATATCTTTAAGCCGAATGACATTGCCATTGTGGGCTGCTACTACAGACTGGGCTAATTGATCCGCTGTCGCTGGAGGCACACTAGTTCGAACGGATAGTTGCTTTGGTCCAATATCAACCGCACCACCTGGTATACTAGCACTTGCGCTTTTAATCGCGGTAAATAATTGCGACATAGGCACATGCATCTGCCCCATACGCGCAAGATTCATTATTACATTGACTTGCTCTTGTGGCTCTGCCCATATTTCAACTTTTTTAATCCCTGTTGTGCGCTCAAGCTTCTTGGCTAATTGATCCGCAATCCGTTCAAGCATCATGCTATCAACTTCATTGCTATTTGCTGTAGCGCTAATAGCAATTTGCAACATTGCAATATCACTCATTGCCCATTTACGAACTTCAAGTGCAGCAATATCACCGGGCAAATCCGGACGAACTTGATTGACCTCTTCGACAACTAGACGATGCTTTTCATCAGCATCACTACCCATCTCAAATTCTATATTAATAACGGCTAGACCATCTTCAACAGTTGCCTCAAGACGTTTTATATCATCAAGTTCATCAAGCGCCTTTTCTATTGGGTCAACAATAAGACGCTCCATCTCTTCAGGACTTGTACCAGGATATACTGCATATATTGAATTACCTGGTGGCTCAACCTGCGGATCTTCATATCGTGGCATATTCAAAATAGCGAAAACACCAATAGAAACTAACAACAGCAACATAATTATAACAAACTGCCAATTATTTAAAATGACACGTGCAAACTTCATGTGTCTTCTCCGACTTTTTTTGCAACAATTTTGATATTCTCTTGATCACGCAGATATGCTGAGCCTTCAGTTACTACCAAACTACCGGCTGATAGCCCTTGACTAATTACAACTTCATTACCAACGATAGCCGCAATTTCAATTTGCGTACGATGTACCTTATCTGTTTTCTTATCTACAATAAAAACATAGGCTTGCTTACCATTACCTTCAGTGAGTGCTTCAAATGGTATAAACGGTAAATGTTGCACTGTTTTCGTTTTTATACTCACTCGCGCAATCATCCCTTGCAGTAAAGTTACATCACTAGCTTGCATTTCCAGTTCGACGGCAAAGGTACCACTAACTGGGTCAGCAGCTGCGGCTAATTCACTAATAGTTGCAAAAAACTGCTGTAGTGGGTACGCATCAAGAAATACTTCTGCCTTATCACCAAGAGAAAGAGCTACGATATCGCGGTCAGTTACTGCCACGCGAACAAAAAAAGCTCGTCCGGTTGCACCGAAAATAAATATGGGTCTTCCAGGGGAGGTAAGCTCACCCACTTCAGCTAAACGTCGCAGAATACGACCATTACTTGGGGCACGAATAGTACTGTGCTGCAAATTAAAAATTGCAATATCATTTTTCGAGCGCATAACTTCAAGATTGGTAGTGGCGTCTTGCAATTGCTCAATCGTAGCTACACCATCGTTATAAAGTGCTTGCACACGTTTTAAGTCGCGCTCTGCTTTTGCTAAGCCAGCCGCAGCCATCTGTGCTGAACTACTAATTTCAGCCAAATCTAATTGACCTAAAATTTGGCCCTTTACTACAGTATCACCTTCTTTAACCTTGAGTTTGGCAATCACTCCACCAGTTTTAAAACTAAGGTTTATTGTATGGTCTGCTTCAACAACGCCTGAACCAACAATAGTTTGCACATAATCTTTATTTACAGCTTGTTGTACACGTACTGGCACACCTGATGACTTGGTTTCATCAGCCTGTACAGATGATGAACAACTAGGCATCAGAATGATGGTTAACAACAATGCTAAAACTGATAACGCCGACGCCATGTATCGATATTTCTTATTGGTTAACATTTGTAAACACCCCTTCAATATGTGCTTAGTTAATACCAAGCGCATGTTTTAATTCTGCTTGTTTAATTTGTAAGTCAAAATTTGCTACCGCATTGGCAATCTCAGCACCGACTAATGCGGTTTGCGCTTCAATAAGTTCAATATGTGGTGCCATGCCTAAAGCAAATCGCTTATTTACTATGACAAATGATTGTCGCTCACTTGCTACACGAGCGTCTGCAGATTCAATAGCACAACGAGCAACGGCAATGCCTTCTATTGCTTGCCGCACCGCCAAATCAATGCCGAGCTCGAGTTCACGATAGCGCGCCTTAGCGAGTTCTACTTGTTTTTCAAGACGTTGTTTTTCAGCACTATCCTGCATTCCATTAAATATATTCCACGACAACGCCAAAGACGCCATCCAATACCTATTGCTATCACGTGAATAATACGAGGTTCCTTCATAACCATAATCAAATACCGCAACTAATGATGGTAAGTATTTATTGGCAGCTAGATCAACACCCTCGGCTGCTGCCTTTTGGGCAGCGGTAGCTGCTTTAAATTCTGCACGCGTGTGAGCTTTCACAATAAGTTCTTCAAGATTTTTGGTGCTAGCTGCTTCACTAGATTGCGTATTTTCATCTATAGCAATTTCAATGACCTTATCTAAAGGTCGATTTAACAAAAAATTAAAATAGTTCTGGGCAATCTTCGCTTGCATTTTTGCTTCTCGTTCTTTTTGATCAAATGCTGCAAGTTCAGCTTTTGCCCTAAATACTACATCAGGAGTTGCTTTGTTTTGCTGTACCAGTGCTTCACTTACGCGCATACTTTCTTCTAGCAATTTGCGAGTATTAACCAATACGGTTAGCACTTCACTACTCTTACGCCAGTTAAAATATGCTGTTTGCACATCTAATACGAGTTGCTTTTCAAAGGTGGTTAATTGGGCAGCATCGATTTCGGTAAGTGCATGGTGCAATTGATAATTGTCCAAAATTGCCGGTACAAATAGGGGCTGCGTAGCACGTAACTTCGTATCATGCTCGCGACTGCGCAGCATAGGTATTTGCATATTTTCAATATTGGTTGGAAAACGCGGTGGTTGCCCTTGCGACACTAACATCTCATTAAGCGTGCCATAAACCGGGTTAAGCATATCACCGGATGGGAAAGATATCTCGCGTCCACCACCAGCTCGTGAATAGCGCACCTCAAGACTTATGCTAGGCAAAAAACACCCGCGAGCTTCTTGTAGTGCAAACTGACTCGCCTCAACATTTAAATGGCGTTCTTTTAAAGCGATGTTAGATCGACGTGCTATGTCGATATAATCTTCGATAGTTACAGCCTTTGCCGTATGCGGCACGCACATGAGAAAAATAATAATTATAAACATGATGATTAACCAAACACCACAAACCGAATTTCGGTCACCATGTAACTTATATTTTTTTAACTGCCTGAAATTTTTTTATGAACATTTGACATTTGCTGACTCTCAGTCATTGATAAGCCAAAAAAAATTGCTAAGCAGCAATTGCTTTTATTGCTAGCTCTATTGAACCTGACAATAAATCATCTGTAGTAATACCAACATCTCCTGAAATATGTTCTCCTTTTTTTGACATAATAAATTGTATAACACTATTTAACTGTAACCATAACCACAAACATGCTAACGCAGGATTAACATCAGAGCGAATTTTTCCTTGTTCAATACCAGTTACAATTGCCGATATCAGAACAGAAAGGGCTCGCTGCCCTTCGCAATGACACATTTGACCATTTTCAGTTTCATGATTTTCCCAATCAATATCTATATCATTATAAAAAACCACGGCTTCATTATAATGTGGATATTCTTGGCAAAACTTTAAATAAGTTAATGCCATTGCCCTGATCTTAGCAAAGGCGTCATCGTGTTTTTTAGCCTCTGCATCTAACATGTCAGCAAGAATACTCAGCCCCCTTGCTGCAACACCAAAATAAAGCTCTTCTTTTGTTGGAAAATATAAATAAATCGTGCCCTTACTTAACTCTGCAATAGCTGCTACGTCATCAATTGTTGTATTACGTACTTGTTTTTCATTAAAAGCTTTCTCAGCGGCATCTAAAATGTCGTTACGCCTTTGTTGCTTTTCCCGATCTTTGCGCTCTTGAATGCCCATAGTTTAATGACCATACGATATGAACTGAATATTAGTCACAATATCGTATTCGTTCATCAATTGCAAACAAAATATTATTTTTGGGTAAATGCCAGAATAAATTCGTAATTATTCGCTTTTAATTAAACAATTATCCTAATAATATTCAGATAGCATGAAAACATTTATATTTTTTACCTTATTAATTATTTTCAATACAAAATCTGTAGCCTTTGCCAAAGACCCCATCAAGATGCTTATCTTCACGGGTTATGGCACTCCTAATAATGTCTATTTAAGTGGACGTGTTTTAGAAAATGAAGGTCTAAAATCGCCTGACTCAAAACGTTCTGCTTTTAAAAACCTAGTCGATAATGTGCACCGTCTTGAATCTGATGAGGTAAAAGGTGCTGAAATTGTTGTTATTCTTGAACAACAATCATGGCAATGCAAAACTGACAATGATGGGTTATGGTCAATAGAAGCAAAAAATATGCATCCTTCGCTTACTTTGGGCACACATATAGTGCAAGTTTATCTCAACACCGAATCTGCTGAACCAAAAGGTAGCGGTGAAGTTATAATCATTGACAATAAACCTAGCGTAGCGATCGTTAGTGATTTTGACGATACCGTTGTGCATTCTTATATTGGCAATAAATGGAGCATGGCCAAACAAGCTTTATTGAAAAACCCGGCCCAACAAAAACCTATTGATGGTGTTGCTGCAGTCTATCAAGCAGCAGCACAAGCAGGAGCTGTAGCCTTCTTTTACGTAAGCGGCAGCCCGCAAAATTTCTATGAACGTATTAACGACTTTCTAAATTTCTATAAAATACCAACTGGGCCCTTGTTGCTGAAAAATTTCGGTAGCGACCCACTTTTTGAACAAGAAGGCTATAAAACAAAACGCATAGATTTATTAATGCAGCGATTTCCTAAACTTAAATTCATCTTAATTGGTGATTCAGGTGAACATGACCCTGAAGTTTATGCTAAGACTCTTGAAAAATATCCTAACCGGGTTGCTGGCATATTCATTCGTCTCGTAGAAAAAGATAAAAGCCCTAAAGAACGTTTTATAAACATGCAAACAGCACCTGATTATAATAATGCGATTGCAACAATTACGAATTGGGTAAAAACAAAGTAAAAAAACTTAACCTTCATTAGATAGATACTCACCTTTTCTATCACGACGTCGTTTCAATTCATTTGCATATTTTCTGCCTAAGTTAGCAGCATTTGTCTGTATCCATTCGGTTAATTTTGTTTTACCTGCTGGTGGGGCATCTACATAAAGTAAATCTTGCATTAGCCCGACAATTTCTTCTTTAGTAACTACAACATCTAGCGCTTTGATTAAATGGACTTAGGAAGGGTACCAAGCATGGAATGACAAGAACCGTAAAAACCCTGGTGGGCGGAGGGGGTTTCGAACCCCCGGCATCCAGCTTGTAAGGCTGGCGCTCTACCGCTGAGCTATCCGCCCACTTCGGTGCCTCTTTTAGCTCGTCTGGTCACTTTTAAGCAAGTCTAAGATTATTTTTTACAACCTAAATCCTAAATATAGCTCATTTAAAACACCCTGAGCTGTGTTTTTGGCAGCTTTAACAATACCTTTTCCTGGTAATTGTCGATCAATAGCTAAAACGCTAAGCCCATGAGCCAATGACCAGGCTGCTAATGCCATGAGACTTGGCTCACCTTTTTTAAGCAGATTAGCTTTTTGACAACTAGTGATAGCTTCTATTAATACGGTAAAAGCTGCTTGTGAGGCACGAAGAAGCTCAGGTAAATCTGTTTTTTTCTCTAATGAAGCGTGATGCATAATACGAAATATACTTGTATACTTTTCAGCATAACTCACATAAGCTTTGCCTGCTGCTAAAAAACCTGCCAATGGATTATCAGCTTGCAACATAGACCGTTGCATTAACTCTGCCAGTTTTATAAAACCTTGTGTTGCTAATGCTGCGAGTAAGCCACGTAGATTACCAAAATGATGCGCAGGCGCTGTATGACTTACACCAACAAATGCTGCTATTTTACGTAGAGACAATCCTTCAAGCCCATTTTTTTTAACAATAGCTACTGCTGCGTGTAGTAATTTATTACGTAGATCGCCATGGTGGTAGCTATTGTTTGCGGCTCTGCATGATTTGCTTATTTTAATTTTGTTAATAGAATTACTTTGCTTGCTTTTTAGCCGCATTGGTTCGACCTATCATATAAGGCCATATTTTATTAAACCAAGGTTTCATTGGCCGTTGAAGAAAATCTGCGTAAGCAAATCTGCTTTGCACAAATACCGACATCTCATGTGAAAATGTACGAAAGCCGGTTTCGCCATGATATGCGCCCATGCCGCTTGGACCAATACCACCGAAAGGCAAGTTTTCTTGAGCTATTTGCATCATTATTGTGTTAATTGCTACTCCACCTGCAATAGTACTTGAGAGTAATTTCGCTTGCCGTTTTTTGTTATTATCAAAATAATATAAAGCCAATGGTCGTGGCCTCGCATTAACATAGGCAATTGCATCAGCAATTATGTCGTAACCAACTATTGGTAATAAAGGGCCAAAAATTTCTTCTTGCATAATTGCCATATCATCGTTGACCTGCCAAAGCAGATGAGGAGCAATTTTTCGTGTGCCGGTTAAAGATTCTGCTGCAGGATTAATCTCTAAAATTTCTGCATTATGAGAACGGGCATCATCAATTAAATGTTGTAAACGCAGCAAATGACGCTCGTTAATAATTGCAGTATAATCAATATTATCACGCAATGTAGGGGCATAAACTGCAATTGCGGTTTTCAACTCTTCAACAAGCGCTGGGATTAAATCTTTTGGAGTAAGAATATAATCAGGAGCTACGCAAACTTGTCCTGCATTAAATAACTTGCCCATCGCTATACGTTTAGCTGCAAGCGATAATGGGTACTCACGATGAATAATTAGTGGCGATTTACCACCAAGCTCAAGCGTTACCGGAGTTAAATTTTTTGCTGCAGCTTGCATCACAAGATGACCAACATTTGTTGAACCGGTAAAAAATAAATGGTCGAAAGCTAGTTCAACAAAAGCTGCACCGATGTCAGAGCCTCCCGATACAACATTAAGCCAAAGCGGATCGAATTTTTCGGCAATCAACGAGGCCATTAACTCTGTAGTGTTCGGTGTGAGTTCTGAAGGTTTTATCATTACTCGATTGCCCGCGGCAATCGCTGAAGCCAAAGGAATTAATAGCAGTTGTATCGGAAAATTCCACGGAGCCATTACACCGAC
Organism: Deltaproteobacteria bacterium; assembly: GCA_016931625.1. NCBI lineage: Bacteria > Pseudomonadati > Myxococcota > Myxococcia > Deltaproteobacteria bacterium. The sequence goes on from JAFGEK010000118.1 coordinate 9,775, forward strand.
GACCCCAAGTGGTTGTGATAAAACAAAGCCGCTTGATGGCTTGACATAATATACTAATTTTTGTTTACGTGGCCGCATCCATTTTTTTAAATGTTTAATGTTGTGTTTAATGGCGTTAGCAGTCGGCAGCAAATCACCAAGTCGAGTGTCAATAAGCGAACGCCCGCTGTAATCATCGTACATTGCTTGTGCAAATTGTTGCTGATTATCGAGCAAAATGGATTGCAAGCATTTTAACTGCTCGATTCTAAAAGCATAGCTCGGTGGTAATTCACTACGAGAAGCTTGCTGCTGCGCCGTGAAAGCTACTTTCATATCAGCTATTGAAGTAATTTGTGACTGTATTCTCATTTTGGAAATGTATAGGCTTATCTTTACACTGTAAAGATAATATAACTATTTTCACGTAGTTGTATGATCGCAATCCATCATCAACATCACGACGCACAATATAAAACTAACGATGACTTGAATATTAACCACTGTTCAATTAAAATGCTCTTGGATAACTACCGAGTATCGCCACCTGACATTCTTGTTCAAGTTCTTTAATAGCTTTCGCCAAAGGTTGGCATTGTCGATGACCTTCAACATCAATATAAAAACGGTACTCACCAAGCTGTCGCCGTGTAGGTCGTGATTCAATTTTTGACAGATTAATACTGTGACGTGCAAGTACTTGTAAAATGTGATCGAGAATCCCTGGTTTATTTGCCACATTATGAATACATATACTGGTGCGGTCATTCTCTGTGGGTGAAGCATCATTTAAAGCAATAACTAAAAAACGTGTAACATTATTTTTTTCATCTTCAATATCACGTGCTAATACTGATAGGCCCGCTGCTTCGGCTGTAGCTGCCAACCCAATTGCGGCATCACCTTCAATACGACCATCAGCAACCTGCATGATAGCCTCAGCAGTACTATTTGTTTCAACCAATTTTGCTTGCGGTACGTTTTCTCTCAGCCAATTACGTACTTGTCCCATTACCGGGGCAATACTAAATACTCGCGTAATTGACTCAACTGTCGTACCCAAAGCAGCACATATAGAATGGTGAATCGGCACCAACAACTCCGCACTAATTCGCAAACCAGTATCAAATAAACAATCAAGAGAAACAACAATAGTTCCATCTATTAAATTCTCAACCGGCACTATCCCTAACTTCACTTCATTTTTTTTAACTGCGTCAAATACATCTGCAATAGTACGACAATAGACCGGGGCCAGCATTTTACCGCGCATTTGTTCATATTGACGTACGGCAACGTCAGAAAATGTACCAGGTGGACCAAGAGTAGCTATGCGCTCAATGTTTTGTTGTGGTCGAAAGCGCGATATAGCAGATAAACAAATATCAGTATTATTCAACTCGGTTTCACTATCGCTAAAAATACTCGCAGAACTTTCAATCTCATTTTGTAATTCTTTGAGATTACCTTGCTTTGCTAACTGACATAAACGTTGTGCCGCAGTTAAAAAAGCTTGGCGAACTTCGTTATTTTTTGGGTTTTCTAACTGAATCGCCGCATAAAGAACTGGATCTTGTAAAATAATACGCGCTAAAAATGTGCGCATTAAAGTATACGCTGGAGTAGTAAACTCTGGAACCGTTAGACCTTTAAGAGTACTTGCAGCCGCAAGAGCTACAAAATGGGTCAACCCTTGTAATATAGCCATTGCCTCATCTTGGGTGCGTGCATCTACTGTAATCATGTGTGCACCCTCATTAACCAGCAACGCACGCAATTTTGCAAAAACGGGTCCGGCGCGAAACATTTCTGTTAGAATTGTAACACCTTGCAGATTTTCTATACGTGGGCCATGTAGAGGATGGAGACTAACTAATTCAATATCTTCACGTGTTACTGTTTGAAATGCCGCAGCCACTGCAGTTTTAACTGATGCAAAATCACAAATCAGCGCACCTGGCTTTGCTGCTCGCGTCGCCATTTGCACCATCATTGGAGTAGTCTCAATAGGTGTACTTAATATAATTATATCAGCCTGCTTAATAGCTGCTTCGTTTTCACACGTATATTCGACTCGGGCTATACTAGCTGCTTTTTCTAATTTAGTTTTATTTCGACCGGTAATAGTTACTTGATTACCTAAGGCTTGCAAACGCGCGGCATACCATAACCCTAATCGCCCAGAACCACCAATAATTGCAATTTTCATACAATCAGACATCGATATATAACCTATTAGCTCGTGTTTTAATTAGAGAATTATGATTATGTTGCATATACATGATAATCAACAAACGGAAATATGTTATCACGTTCTTCAATTTCTTTAAGCCAATCTTCGTTTATGGCACCTTTTGTAATTGCCTCATAGAGATCATTAAAACAATTGATATGAGTTTCAGTACGTTTTGAAGCATATTCAACCGAGGTACCAGTTTTCATAATAAAAGCCCAGTCACTAGCCTGTGCTAATAATAATTCTCTTACCGCTTGATTTAAAGCACGCCGTAATAAACCATCTGCGTGTGGATATTGCTGTGCTAATTTAATCATACGTTCGGCAATTTTATGCAAATGCGGATAAATCCAATGGTTGCTTTGGTCAAGCCAGACTTCACCATAACCCTTATAGCCCCATGATGATGTTGCCGGACGCGCAACTTGATTAGTTGGATATTCATTAAGATACTCTGATGGTAATATCGGCGAAACTGTTGCTTGATCATACTGCATCTTGCGAAATAATAATTCTAAGAAATGTGGACCCTCATACCACCAATGGCCAAAAAGCTCTGCATCGTATGGTGCTACAATAATTGGTTTACGATCCATACGTTCACACAGATACTCAATTTGACGCTCACGATTAAACAAAAAATTTGCTGCGTGCTCAGCAGCTTTACTCTCAGCCAATCCCGGGTCATATGGCTCTTTATATTCACTATTGCGCGAAGTAATACGGTAATACTTAAGGCCGGTCTGAACTCTAATACCATCAGGATGAATATAAGGACGAATATAAGAAAGTGGTAGATCAAAACCAATATCACGATAAAATTCGCGATAAACCGGATCACCAGGATAACCTTCTTGTGCACTCCATACTTGTTTTGAACTCTCGGGGTCCCGCGCAAAAGCCGCCACCCCTGTTGGACAAAATGTTGGTGAAAAAATGCCGTATAAAGGTCGTGGTTCTGCAAATAACAAGCCGTGTGTATCGACAAAAAAGTAACGGATGCCAGCTTCTCGCAATAATTCTTCAATACCGCTAACATAGCCACACTCAGCTAGCCACATTCCAGGAGCACGTTTGCCAAAATGGTGCTCATGATGGTCAGCAGCTATCTGTACTTGTGCACGCATCGTAGTCCAATTGCGATCAGCAAGCGGGAAAAACTGATGCGTTGCGGTACAAGTAATAATCTCCAACATCCCCATGCGCTCAATAGCAGCAAAAGCAGCAGAGACATTGCCTTGGCAGTTACGATAAGTATCTCGAATAGAGCTTAAACGGTCATGATACATACACGCTAATCTATTAAATGTCTGTTCATTGCGTGTGCGACCCATTTCAAGATTTGCTAACTCAATAGTGCGATCAAGATATTTTGCATAACGCTGCATTAACAATGGATCACGCAGCATCGCAGTAAGTGGTGGTGAAAATGACATAGTAATACGAAAATCTACGCCATCACGCAATAAATTTTGATACACTTGCAATAATGGAATGTAGGTTTCAGTAAGTGCTTCAAATAGCCAACGCTCTTCTAAAAAATCTTCGTGCTCTGGATGACGAACAAACGGCAGATGTGCGTGAAGCACAATTGCCAAATAACCACGAGCCATTGACGATCTCCGTAGGATCAGCAAGCACGTCCATTAAGGACGAGGCAATTTAGTCTTCTTTTTTGGGCGCCTAGCTGGTTTAGCCGTCGTCGCCGATGTTGCCGATGACGATTTAGCCCGTGATGTTTTAGGGATAGCGTTTACCTTATTTGTATCGGCTAAACGCTTGGTAGCCACCTTTTTTTGAAAGGTTGCAGTAGTTTTAATAGTTGGAGATTTTGTAGAATTTGCATTTTTTGATTTTGCCGATAAAGAATTTACAGCAGCCTGAGTTGTGGTTTTTACCTTATTTGAAGTCTTATCAGTAGCCGCAGCCTTTGCCCTCATAGAAGAATTGGCTTTAGCTATAGCCTTTGTTGATTTATTTGTAGCTACGGTTTGTCCTTTAGCTGTCGCATTAATGCTTTTATTTGTATTATTTTTTACTTTTTGAGAATTTGTTACAGCGCCTGCCACTGGTGCCTTTGCTCCTTTTTCATGGCCGACTATACTCTTAGTACGAAGTGCAAGTATTTTATTTATCGTGCTTGGTTTTTCAGCCATTGGCGCTATAGCAAACCCCTGCCAACCTTCACCAACAGCAGCACCAACGGTTGTTTGATCTTTATTTTTTGCTATTTGCTCGCTAGCACCAACAAAGGCTGATTCACTGCCGCCAGCAAAACCAAAACCGCTGGCGCCGCCTAATAAGTTTTCGCTACTACCAAACATTTCACTGGCACCACCATAAAGGTTTTCACTCGCACCCATGGCTGAAAATAAACTCGCACCTCCCCAATTTATTTCACTAGAACCTAAGGCAAACACTTCACTTGCGCCTAAAGTCATGGTCTCAGAAGCACCGCCTAATAATAATTCACTGCCACCAAGCCATAATCGTTCACTAGCACCAACAAAAAGCTCATGGCTCCCACCAACTTCTTCTTGCATATATCCTTCTGAAGCCCCAGCAAATATACTGCGTTTTTGGTAAGCACCAAATATACGTTGATAAAGCGTTGCAGACTTAACCCGCTCATATGCACCATAACCACCCCATGACATATGAATCATCCAAGCATCAAGCACTCGCCTTTCACCCCAAGAATTAATTCCTTGAATAAGAACATGCCAAGGCCCTAAAGAAATTTGTTCGTTGCCAAGAACTTTGCCTTTAATACTGCCTTGCTGGGCGTCATACCAAATTTCAACTGGACCTAAATGATGCGCTGGTATCTTAATCGGGCCACTATGCCAAGAAACCTTTTGGTTAGTACCATACCAGGTAACCCATCGCATAAAACGGCCACCTATATTTTGTTCAAACCATTCACTTCGTTGGGTTTCACCACCAAATAAAAATTGAAAGGTTTTTGCACCTTCACCTTGCCACCATACTGTATGGCTTCGTAAGCCTGTATTTACAGTGCCATAGTTAGAACTATCGTTTTCAACATATTGATACGTGCCATTTTGATGATGAGATTCACCGTACGAACTAGGTGAAGGCGTTGGATAAGAACGAGGTGTGAAGCGATGATGATAAGTAGGTGACAGCGGTGGCTTCTGCGCTGGTTTTACAGTCATCCATTCAACGCGCCCATCAGCACAGACGCTACCTGCTGGCATCTCTGCTGCACCTGAACGAGCCATCGCCGCAAAGTACCCTTCATTACTTTTCATACCAATTTCAATGTGAAAAACTGCACGCGGACGGTCAATTTTTAAAAAGTAATTTCGCCAAGATCTATCAACTTCAATGTCAAAATAATTATTAGCGTTAGTACCATCAAATAGCCGATAAGTAGTATCGTAGACTCTTAATACAAACTTGGCTTGTGACCCACCTTCATTAAGACGTTCTCTTGCTGCAGCAATAGAATCATCAGTAGCTTCCCAATAAATGTAAAGCCAATGAGGATCACGTGGTAGTGCAACAATATCAGTCTCACCATAACCCCAAGGTATTGCGTGAGGTTGCACCTGCTGCTTATCAAGCGTTAACTCTTTGGTTGTATTAGTTTTTTCTTGGTTTTTCTCTACAGTTTCTACTGTTTCTATGTTTTTTAATGGTGCCTTAGTTTTGTTTGTTTTCAATGCGCTTGTTGCACCACTTTTGGCTTTAACTGCGCGTGACTTTTTGACTGCGGTATCCTTAGACATTGATGAACTCATCACCTTATCAAGAATAGCCACGAGTTCAGCTTTACGACTAGTTGCAGATACCTCGAGGCCATGCTGTTGGGCTAATTGTCGCAATTCTTCACGACTTAAAGTTTGCAAGGAAGCGTTCATGTCATACTCCCCTTTGTAAATACGGCATTTAACGGGGAACGCAACGAATATGGGCTACCTTACGTTATGGGTCAAGCATGCAAATTAAGGAATTACTGAAATATGCTGCTGTAGGTTCAGCGCGGATCCATTGTTTTGTATTCTAATTATGTAATTTGGCATAGTTAGCATTATCAGTTGGCATAGTTTATACCAATTTGTTATCCAAATTCGCTAGTTTAGATTCAGATTTATTCACTTATAGCTATTAAAGCAGCAATGACGACAAAATCCAATAATATCAATCGTTTAATTAGCATTCGCGGAGCTCGACAAAACAATCTCAAAAACATTAATTTGTCTATACCTCACCAAAACTTAACTGTTATCACCGGAGTATCAGGTTCAGGAAAGTCATCGCTAGCTTTTGCCACACTATACGCCGAGGGACAGCGTCGTTATGTTGAATCATTTTCGGCTTATGCTCGCCAATTTCTTGATCGTATGGGACGCCCAGAAGTCGATGCGGTAGAGGGTATACCTCCTGCAATTGCGATTTCTCAAGGCGCCACAGTAAAAACTTCTCGCTCTACAGTCGGCACCGGGTGCGCGTTCAAAAATTGCTCAGGCCGATTAACCGTTTATAGTTAGTTGAAATATCAAGATAATTTACAAAAAGTACACGTAC
>JAFGEK010000119.1 GCA_016931625.1 Deltaproteobacteria bacterium
AAGCATTACCTAACCGAGCTAGAGACTATACTTATTGTGGGGATAAAATTTTTAAAAATTAAAATATTTATCAATGGCAACTGACTTCGAAAAAACCATTAACCAAACAGCAGGCACAGCAGGCACAACTGGCCAAGTTGCTAATGGTAACTATCAATATCTTCAATCAGACACTAGTGGTGTTACAAAAGCAAAAGTTAAAGACAGCAAAAAACCCAAAGCCCTATTTATTGCTGACCAATTCGACTCAACTACTTTAATAACCAGTAGCACATTAACCACGCCCAACAACTCACCTAAAATTTCGGCAAATTCGGCAGTAGATAAAGCAAACGCTGGCTTTAATTTACAAAAAATCGCTAAAACTTCTGGGGCTGATGAGGTTGAGTTTAATGCTGAGCAAAAGATTATTGCCGAGCAAATAGACGCAAAAGAATTAGAACTGATAGAAATTGGTAGTCAATTAAATAATACTGATAAAGTCTATAACTATCTCCCAGCTAAGCTTGAAGCTGGCCAATGCATAAAAGAAGTTAGCAGCAATGGTGACTATGCCATAATTTATCAAATAGACGCGGTTAATGATGACGGCACCTTAATAATAGACCAAAAGTATCGTGGTGGTTCATTGCCCCTGCCTAAAAATCAAATCGATTTAGCAGAACAAATTGCCGCGCACCAGCCGCATTGGGTTCTAGTCAATGATGACGGTACCACCGTGTCAACCCCCATTTACGAATTAACCGCAAAACAATGGCAACTCAATCAAGAAATTGCAGAGCTTAATAAGGACCTGGCACGTACCGACCCCAAAAAAGCGATTAGTTATTGGCTCAAAGAGCGTCTAGAGCGCTATCAACAAGAAGATTTGCCTAATGCGGCCAGCGCCTACCAAGCATGGATGACTCTGCATAATGACGGTGACTTTGATGGTATGCGCGTAATTAGAACTGTAAAAAGGGCTGTTTTAAATGGCGAAATCAACAAGGCGGTCATAAAACAAAACCTATTTAACGCCTATAATGATCTCAAGCCCGGTCGTTGGCCCCTTGCGGTTACCCGAGTACATTTGCTTGACAACATACAAAAATCTTACCTTGCCGCTTTGCGAAATATTAAGCAGGATAAACCAAGTATTAGTGAAGACATCTACCTAGGCATTGATATCGGTCTTGATTGGTGTGCCAATGCCTATCCAGATTTTCCTAAAATCGAGCAAAGTGTGCCTATTGCCATGCGGCATTTTAAACAAGCAATTCGCAGCAAAGATATTTTTGCTATAAGAGCCGCGCAAAATTGGCTGATGGGCGCTTTTATGGTCATGCCTAATAATTCCGGCGAGTGTGTTGGTGTAGTTAACGGCAAACCTTCATTAACCGCAGCTATTACTTGGTGTATTCAAAATAATAAATTTAAAAGTGATAACGAAATATTATATGATTACGATTCATTAGAGGCCATAGTGCCCTTATTAGAAAAAGATGATAATAAAAATTGGAATATTTTACTTAGTTACTTTCCCTGGCTGGCAACTGTTGATGCCGCGCCCATTACCTACCAATCAGAAATTGGCGCCAAAACTATATTGCCAATCAAAAATTGTGTCTATAATGAATGTAAGCGCTTGCAAAAAATACAGCAAGCTAATCCCTATATAGTTGCAAATATAGCTGAGGTAGCTAACCTTCAGGGTTCTATTAGATCTATCGTTAAAGCTTTAAAACTCGAAGCCATTGACGATGAATTATCTGCCGAATTTTCTAAAACGCTAGTTAGCGGTGATTTTTATGCCAGTCTTTTACTTGGCGTAGGTGTGGGCTCGCTTACTTCACTTGCTACAACACAAATTATCTCCCAAGCCAATAGAATATGTAAAACCGGTAATGCTACCCAAAAAGCTATTCGTAACGCCCGTATGTTGCAATTAGCTATGGAGCCTCTAAATAGATCAGTGCAACAGGGTGTTATGTGCATTTACAATGCTGCTACGGGCAATGAACAAGGCTTGCAGCAAAGCCGGACCCCAATGGCATTTTTAAATAATATTCTAGGTGGTTATACCGGTATGTTTTTTAATCGCATGCAATCACGAGTGACAGGGCGCTTGTTAACGCAGTCATTGGTGCGCACCTGTGCTGAAAAAACTGCTTTGCTTTTAGGTGAAACCACATTGGATATGACCATGTCATTGCTGCTCTATTATAAACAAAATAAGAATTTCGATGGTGCCGCCCAGTTCATGCGCGCTAATTTAGTGGGTATGATTTCTGGGCGTATAGCTAATGGCGTGATGAGCAAAACCAAGATCGATGTGACCTTTAATAAAAAAAACATCATCATCGGCCATAAAGATTTAACTGAGCTAGAAATCTTAGAACATCAGGCCAATCAAAAACTCGATGAATATTACACTTTGCGCAAAAAAAATGTTTCAAACGAAGAAAAAAACAAGGTATTAGATGAGGCGATTGCCCTTTTTCAAAAAGCTGTTAAAGCAAATAGTGATATCAATGAAGATTTATATACTAAAAAGATTGTTGATAAGCGCGAGGTGTTGATTAAAAGCAAAGAATTTTTATTAGAGCGACCCGAATATGAACACCGTGTAAAAAAACTAATCGAAGAAGCAAAAAGTTGTGGCGATCAGGCTGGTGTTGCTAAATATACTGAGGCTTTATCTACTGACGGTGTTATCGATCGACATGGTATTCGTTTACTTTGTACTACAGATGGCGATTATAATGAAAATACGCGCCGGCGGTTAGCAGCATATACTTATTGTGATTATCTTGGCAGTGAAACCTTAAATAAAATTATTGCAGCAAATCGAAATAACACTAAAAGGGCTACAGGGAAAACTAAACAAAAGCAAAGCGGCTCAATGCCTGTTGTTGAGTCACATATGCTAAATTTTGATGATATAAAAGATATATATATTGTCGTACATCCTGAGACAAAAAAATATTCTGATGCTGATTTGCTAAGAGAGATGATTGCTGATTATAATAGCAATCCATTTGTAAAAGACGATTACTTGAGCAACAGTATTGACATATTATTAACCACCAAAGATCCTGCCATGGGTTATACTTTAGCTAATGAATATAATCTAGATTTACGTAATTTTTATGGCAATAAAGTTAAGCAAAAAACCAGAGTGAACCCAAATGATCAAGAGAAACAACCAAAAACTCAGCCGGCCCATGAAGCAGTTGTTCTTTACCAGATAAAAGACCTGCTTACCAAAATAGACTTGGTCGAAAATGATGCCCTCGATGATCTGTGCAATTATTATTTAATAGCGCAAAACAGGCAAAGGGGCACATCAAAGGCAAAAACTACGAGTGAAACAACCCATACAACATCGGCAAATGAAAATAGCAGTACTTCTAAGGTAATAACCAGTGTTGAAAAATTATTGTCTGCGGTTACCTATCAAAAAAATGTTTTAGGTAGACATTTGACCAAAAAAGAATTGCAAGATTTAGTTGAACATGGCCATAAAAATCCCCCTAAATTGCTCAAGAGCTTAATCAAGAAGTATTGTGACGAAACGGCCTATAAACATTTTGAAGATATTTGTGGGCGATTACAAAAATGTAGAACAACTTATTACACAACTGCAAAAGAGAAATTAAAATTTCCTGCAAATTTTGATTTAGTTTCTTTTGAATATGCAATTTCGCGATATGCAAATACGAAAAAAAATAATGCTAGCGGCCAGTCATTAATGACAAGTGCTGATATCGATGCGGCAATAAGTCACTGGTATTATACAAATTATCATATCCTTGAAAAAACCACTCCCAAATATAGTACGTCAACAACTGATATAAACGTCACAAGTTCGACTACTGCTAAATACACTGTCGCATCTTTAAATCATAAAGTTAAAACTTTAACGCGGACTAATTCATGGCATGAAAGGACACTCGGAGATTTAATAGAAAATAACACCATTACCCATGAAACATACGAGAGGATCAGTGACGCTATTGGGTCGCGCAAACAAGATAGTCGCGAGATTTCTTTTTATCAACCGGAAAAGAAAGATAACGAAATCAAATTAGTTTTACCCGATAATATTAATTCTGGCGATGATTATAATCAACTAATCGCTTTATACTATTCAGAGCACAATAGTTATATTCATAAACAACCCGTTGAAGCGAAAAATTTGATAAATATGCTTAAAGACCCGCAGTATGCCCAAAGACTTAAGGCATTTTGTAATCGTAAACATAAATAATAATGCCACCTGCAATATATTCCCCTACTGCAGGTTTCTGGCACTTTACTATTTAAAATTTAACTAGCAAGAATACGTAATTGCAGATCGTTGCTATTGTATGAAGAAAAGCCATTTTCAAACGTAACAAGTTCAATATCTGCAGTTTCGGCAAAGGCAATTAAATATGCATCATTCCATACATGATGCGATTTGGATCGTTGCTTGGTATGCTTGCGCCAACAATCTTCTAGTCCTGGCAGCTCATTAAGAAAACACACTCGCTCATCATCAAGTAACATATCATAGCAACGCCAAGCATCAGTTAAATTAAGCGCCGCATCACTAAAAATAGTATTATTGGTGGCTAGACGTAGAAAACCTTGTTGGGTTAAACGACAGAAAGCAACACTATCTTTTTCTGCAGTATTAAACCAAGCTACAGCGTTTTTATGGTGCGTATGCACTTCAAACACTAAAGCTAACCAAACATTAATATCAAGTAAATGCATCGACATCATCTGCTTCTAATTGAGCATTTATCCGCTCGTTAGTAAGTTTTAGCGAACCAGGTTCGCGCGAAGGCACCAGCGGTAATGAAACTCGTCTGCCATATGAACTCTGATTATTAGTGAGAAGTATTTTTGTCTCAAGAGCGTTGATTAAAAAATCTTTAAGGCTTGAACCCTCAAGTGCTGCTGTTGCTTTAACTCGACGCAGCAATGACTCGGGAATATCAACCGTTGTTCTCATCAAATTACATATTAATATAAAATATGCTTTTATGTCAATGATGTAAAATATTGTTTGTAAGCAGGTAGGCATTGGGTAGGCCCAGGCATTGAGTGCCGGGCACGGTTAGCTAGACAGCTAGACAGCACTGTTGGCTACGGGGCGGTTCAAAGTCAAAGCTGAGCGAGCAGCAGGAGAAGTTGATGCGGATTTCTAAATGATCGATATGTCCCACTACTTGAAGGTTATGCCCTAGTGCAACCGCATCTTTGCACGCTGCACTATATCTGCACACGAGGCAGCTAGTTTACGAAATGCGGCACTAATACGAGTATCAATCGCCGCCGTCTCCCAGAATGCTGCCGCGACAGGTAAAGCGCGCTGCCACGCTTCAAATTGCCCTGGTGTCGCCAGTGGTAGCTCGTAGATACGCTCGACAAGCTCACCGGACTGCGGCGCAAACAACATTGGCAGTACGTCATACATAGGTGCAAGCTCGAAATCTGCGCCTTGCGGTAGCAATGTCACATTACCAAAATGCCGATCGGTGTTGGCAATAAGCGCTGAAAATTGCCACAAAAAAGACAGTGTGTTTGCCGCCATAGTCGACAACCAACCACGCGCTTGCAGACGCCTTCCCGCTTCGGGCCAAGAATCGAGCAAGCCAAAATACTCTGCATCGACGGCAAACAAGCTTATAGCAGCGCGGCGCCCGAGCGCGCCAACGCGATCGAAACGTTCAATTTCGAGAAAACGCCGTCGCGGACCGTCGATGATGCGACTACGAACGGTCGCAAAACCGGCTTTGCTAACCACCTGGTGAGCAAGGTGCTCACACACAAGTAGGTCGGCCCATCGTTGTGCCACTGGGCTATTGGGCTGGCTATCGTGCTCGGGAGAAAATTTTACGAGTACATGTCGTGGCGGATCGCCATCAATAAAGGCAGTGATCTTCGGTTGCTCACCTGCCGCCGATGAGCCCGGCGCCTCGTCAGCAAGTGCAGCCCGCGCGAGCTGTTCGTATGAGTTTGCCAAATCGCCCGTAAGTGGCAATGGCGGCGATGTGAGCAGACGACGCATGTGACGCTCGTACGCGTGTGTACCTACCAGCACAGCACCCGGATTGTCATCGCCAGCAAGTGTCAGAGCTGCCATAACATGTTGTTCTTGCCAGTCGATCAGTCGCTCGGGTAGCGCAAAATCATTAGCAAGCTTGTGCGCAATAAGGCGACCCAGATAACCCTGCGGGCGGGCATCGTAAAGAAAGAACGGCACGTCGTCGAATATCCCTCGACCATTCTCTCCACGTAGCCAATTGGGCAGGGGGCGTGATGCAATGATAACAAAGCCACGCGGAGCGATTGCTACCAACTCGGCAAGCTCCTCAGGCACACCATCATCACGAACCTGGTACACTGGCCAGCGATAGCCTAAGTTACCTAAGCTACGTGATGCCGCGTAGAAAATACCAGTAGCTTTAGCGCCAAAAGATACCACGGTGCCAGACGCCGAGTGCAACGCCGAGTGCAACGACGCTGAACGTCGCAACCAGCGCGAGAAAGTTGCCCGATCGGGATTGCCAAGCTCAGCAGCAATTTCGACAAAACGACTTGGACCGCGACGTCGCAATAAAGCAAGTACTGCAGAAATTCTATCGGCCATGCAACATATAATGCAACAATAAATGCAACAATGTCAATTACATATTATTATGTTTGGTTAAGGCTAACTGCTTGTAACAGACGACTTGATTTATTATCTCATGCTTAAGCAGGTTAAAACCCTCGCTTGAAAGAAGAAGGCTTTAGCAAGAGCGGTTACAATAATTTCTTACGAATCTCTTCTGGTAAAAAATCTATCAAATCTGCGTGGGTTTCAACTAAACGCAGGATGTCAGCTAGATCTTTTTGACGCTTGCTTGGCCGTCTAGTTGTATCACCATAGGCCCAAAGTTTGCCTTGTAAAACATCTTCTAAAGCAGCTACTCGCATTGAGTAACCCAGGACTTTTGCTGTTTGCGCCCGGCTTATAAAATCTTGATATCTGGGGTCAGATTGTAATTGAATACGCACATTTGACTGATCGCTATTTAAATTAATACTATGTTGACACTGTTCTATGGTAAAAAAGTTTGCAGCCTCTATAAGAATTTGCTCAATTTTATCGACTAATACAACAATATCTAGATCTAAACTTACAACCGGTTCAGCATAGGAGTTAACCGCTAATCCACCAATAACGCAGTAGTCAGCCTTTTGGCTATTGAGTATATTTAAAAAAATCGCTAAGGCATCTTTTTTGTTAGCACCGATAATGTTAAAAAATTCATTTTCTGTCATGGCTTTTATTGTCTCATCTTAAGAAAAAAAAATCCAATCGCCAGAGAAAAATATTATGATTCTCTTCACGAAACCATGCCAATTTGCTTGAAAGCAGCGTTAATTATACAACCAGGTAGTTATATGTAAGTGTGGTGGTGATCTCGCTGCCAAGTGTCAGTGGCTCCTATAATTTAATTTTGCATCGCGCTGCTACGAACAAGCTGAGTCCACCAAGCTTCCCAAGTAGCAATAGCTTTTTCACGACTGCCGCTTGCGGCAAAATCTATTTCAGGGTTAGTTCCCGAAAGTAGTACTAATTCGTTATGCACCATATGCAATGTTTCCAAATTAGCATCACGTAAACTTTCGATGAGCCAAACCGGGCGAGGTCGATTATAGTTTTTTTGCCACCATGATGCCCAGTTGGCTACATCAGCGCCGAGATTGCGACCACAAATTACCGCTAATGCTGAAATCGCTGCCATTGCCAGTTCTGAACGTTTTGCGACAACCAATGGGATCAATGAAGGCACAGCCGTCGGCTCACGCAATTGTCCAAGGATCTGTACGGCAGCAACTTGCGATTCAATAACCGGAACTCTTAATTGTTCGCGTAAGTTTTGCACAATAGGAGGATAACCATGGTCATGTGCATAAAGTCGCAAAGTTTCAGCAGCAAGATAACGGTTTTTAGGTTCAGCATCATAAAGTCGTCGTGTTAATGCTGCGAGCGCTGGTGGATATTGTACGGTATAAAGATAATAAATAGCAAACAGACGATGGAGAGCATTTGGACTTTCAAGATGGGGTAATACTATTGCAGCGGCGCTAGCCCCCCGTGCTGCAATAAGTTCAAGTAAGCCGCTGCAAGCACGAAAAAGTGGCAGACTATCATTTTCAGATAAAGGATCACAAAGCAATCTTCCGGGAAAACGTTGATGTAATTCATCGTCGATGCTAGTACCGAGAGCTAATAATTTTTCGATAGCATCACGTCGTATTTCAGGATTTTGAGCTTCTAATGAGTCAAAAAGAAACTCACGCGTGTCGATAACCTTGCCAGCTACTTCTACTGCGGCGGTGGGAGTAATTTGTTTTTGGGCGCGTTCAGCTTCAGCAATAACATCATCCCAGGTTACGCTTGGTGGTGTATTTTGAGTATGTTGGCTGCTTGCAAATGCTGAACTATCAAGCCCAGCAGTCTCGATTAGTACATCTTGCCAATCATCAAGCGCGGCTTTTGGGCTATCACTGACGTCAGCAAAAATTTGATAATCGCTATGTTCCGGCGGTTTTTTCTTCGTTGCGGGCCGCTCATTTATTTTATTTGGTATGGGAATCGGAATCGGTGTTGAGGTAGAGGAAAGTTTTGATGCAGGAGTTGCCAAAGCAGTTGAGTTGAATTCTCCTAAATCAAGCTCTACCGCTATATCAGGATCAATAATAATCTCATCGCTTATATTAATACTAACTTCGGCTTTGCCGATTTCACTCAAGCTTACAATGCCCCAGGGTTCCAAACTATTATCAGTAGAATCGCCTTGGTTTATTGTTGACTCAGTTTGGTTTTGAACATTGATACTAGGCGCAAGGGTATCACCGATATTTGTTATCATTGTCGGCTCACTAAGTTCATCATTATTTAAAACAGTTTCATCGATTGGCACAGCTTTTTTGTTGATTTTACTCAACCTGCCGATAGCAACAGCAGTTGGTATAGGGCTATTGGCAGGGAACTCATGGTTATTAGTAATAGCATATGATGAAGAGGTAAAATTATTTACTGGTTGATAGCTTGCCTCATTTACCTTGCTCTCATTAGTATTAGCTGATGAATTATCATAATTAGCTGTTGACTGTGGTGGTACAATGTTTTGAACCACCCAAGTTTCGCCTTCAGCACTAACGGTCATGGCATTGAAATCAAGTTGAGCAGGTTCACTAGCAATATTGGCTAGCTCGTTGTCGGGATTTTGTTTTTGTCTTCTGATCAACCGTTCAAAAGCGACACCAGTTCTTTGAATAAGCAGTAATATTGCGGCTACTCGTCTTGAAGAAACAACACGCTTGCCATTATCGGCGTAAAGTATTGCTGCCATTTTATCACCAATAAAAATTGGCGCTAGTAGCGCAGCTCGCGGTATTTCACGTCCCATATCATCAAGTAGTTTGGTATTTATGCTATTTTGTATCAGTGGTCCTAAATAATGGCCGCCAGTTGCATATATAGTTTGAAATACTGATGGTAACTCTACGCTAAGGCTAATTCGCGCTACTCTTTGAGTGTCTGCAGGTGTTGCTCCTCGCCAGCCATTTATCCGTTCGCTATGAATTGCAAATAATCCAGCAAATTCAAAAACCGAAATAGCTGCACCTAATAAAGCTTCGACGATATTATCTCGGTCTATGGCGGCATCTAAACGTTTAAGTACACTACGAACATCAAGACTTTGACGTTGTTTGTTACCTAGCTTTGAGGTAGGGGTAATTACACTTTGAGTTAATCCCCACGAAAGAACGTGTTCATTAGATTCTGAAAAGCTAGTTGGTAGATCACCATCAAGACGTTTAAGCAAGTTGGCAAAACGTGGTAGCAGGGCCGTGCCATAAACATGGTGCATAGCATAATGTAACCGAACCTCAGTCGTAACTACGGCCACCGCTTTTAATCGCAACCGTTCACTGATCCGTTCTAATAATTGCTGATCAGGAGCCTCATTAAGTAATACCAATAATTCTTGTTCTACTAAACGAAATGGTACCAAATGGTAGGTTTCAGCGAACACTAAAGGGAATAGGCGTGGTATGTGTTCTGCGATTTGGTCTATCTGTTGTTTATCGATTGTTGGTAAGCCAGTAACAATGCCTAAATACTTAAGTAAAATGTGCTCAGAAGTATCGCTAACTTCAAAAATATTAGTATCAATGCTGCCGCCAAAAATTACTTGTCGTTGCAAAGCCTCATTGAGAGTCTCAACACTAATGATACGATTTTCAAGTAAGACTTGCGTGAGTTGCTGCGGCATTAAGTTCCTCGCCTTATAATAAACTCACCAAGTGCAACTTTATCTTCTCGCGCACTTCGGGATTCGGCGCCGAACTCATAGCTCGTTGCCACATTTCTACAGCTTTCTGGCGAAAACCGCGTGCATGGTAGAGTTGCGCAGCTTTTTGAGCCGCAGAAAAATAATCAGGTTTTAATTCAATAGCTCGTTCATAATGGTAAATCGCTTGAAACGCTCTATCGTATTTTTCTAAAGCAACAGCCAATAAAAATTGAATCGCAGCAGAAAACGGCTCAAGTGACTCAGCCTCTTGCAATTGATCGACAGCTTGGGCGTAATCATCAAGAGCCAAGAACTCTTGACCTTTTTGTAATAAACGTTGTGCTGTATCACTAAGTTGCTCATCAGAGTCATTTATGTGCGTACGTTCAAGTAATTGTGTAACTATATGACGCAAATCAGCCACCCGAAAAGGCTTTTCCATAAAAGCATCCGCTTTATAAGTGGCCTTAATATCATCTGCAATTTGCCAACCACGGTATACTGCTGAGATCATCAACACGGGGATATTTGCAAAACGTTTACTTTCTTTAACCTTGCGGCAAATTTCAAATCCATGCACTTCAGGCAACATAGCATCAAGAATTATTAGAGCCGGTTGACGCGCCTTTATTAGCTGTAGAGCTTCAAGGCCACGACTAGCATTGATGATTTCACAACCAAGAGGATTAAGTGTGGAGTTAATTAATTTTGCGATATCAGGTTCGTCTTCGACTACTAGAATAACTTTAGTATTACTTTTAACTTTTGTTGTAGCGGCAGTTACATTTGCAGAAGTTTCGCTATCTTCTTCAATAGATTCAATATCGCTATCAATGACTACTTCAACATCTAATTCATCAGCTATTTCATCACCGGTAATAACCGGAGCGTATTCTTGATTGTTTAATTCAGCTGGGGCTAAGGGAGCGCGAAAATAGGAACCAGCGGCTGCATAAACCTTGGGAATAAGTTCAATCAAGCGCGAATATAAAGCGGCATGCGGTAAAACCTGCATACCGGCAGCGAAGGCTAATTCATCTATTACTTTTTTATCTTTTGGTGTGGCCATAGCTACCAAAAGATATGGACCATCTATTCGCACTGGCAAAAGTATATGCTGCTGCGCCATTGCTATTGGTACTCGTTTAACGATGCTAGTAGATATAATTGCACGAGATAAATCGATTGCCGGTATACCATCACGAGTTGATAACGCTGCCAGAGCATCAATCTCAGATATGCGACCATGAGCTACCGCTGCTGATAAAAATCGCGAACGCGTTAATAATCGCTCAGCCTCGATTAATTCAGCAGTAGTATGGTCAATGACACCTCTTTCAACTAAAATGTCACCAATACGCTTGGACTTCGGCATGTGCCTTTCACCTTAACAAATCTCTCAATTTAATATTTGTGCTTATCAATGTGTACAGGTTTATACTATAACCATCCTAAAGTCGTGTTAGATGCAATAAAATGTTGTTAAATGCTTTTCCTTAAAATGGAATTTGATCTGTATCAAGTTCTTGGGGAAATAGCTGGTGTCGATTACTTTTTACTCTGTTATTACTGGGACGTATAGTGAAACTATTATAAAAACCTTCAAGATCAGGACCCAAATACCCAGCTAGTTCAGCATAACATTCAAAATGTAAAATAAAAGCCTCAGTACCCTTAACAATATGTAACTCTTCGATAATTCTAGGAAATTGGGCATTACCTTGATAATAATACTTACCGGAAACAATTGCTGCAGGACTACCGGATACGATTACGTCACGATCTGCAATTTTTTGAAAAGAAGGTAGCTTGCTTAATCGTTGCTCAATTGCATTGAGCAACAATTGCCGTGGTGAAGCGCCAGCAGGTACAACTAAGCGTTGAATTACTAAATTAGCATCAACACTTTCGTTGGTTGGTTTAAGTACTGTGACATCATGTTTTTTATCATAGGCAATAGCTGTCCAAGTACTGGGCATTTCAATAGAAAATAGACGATCTGGAGCTACCCAAATATCTTTTCTTTTAAATGGTAATTCGGCCATACCACCTGAATACGGCATTACTTGTGCCAGTAATGGCAATGGAATGGCAAAAAGCATGAAAATAAAAATAAAACGCATCAAACTGCTCCTTACCGAAGTTGTCGTGTAATGAGCTGATAATCATCCGACTTATTAAGGTTATTCCTCAAAGTTGTTTTCGAAAAAGACCACAGCATTATTTATGTACGCGTCGCACATCTCCTGCAATTATTTCTTTTATTCCATATTGAGTAATAACACGCAGGGCACCGCTTTTCGAAATACCATCTGCTTTGCCCGCAATAATCGAGCCTGCCACTGGTTCGGCTTTGATCTCACAACCATACAATGCATCTAATTGTTGCCAAGTGTTAAGAATCGGAGCAATACCATCGTGTAACCAGGCATTATACCATTTTTCAACTGAATCAATAACTACTCTGAATACGTCATTAACAGATACATCTGTTTTACCTGTTATATCGTGTAATCCGATATAAAGATTTTTAATTTCATCTGATAGGGATAAATTAATTGCTGAAGCTACATTAAAACCGAAACCAACAAGTACAGTAGGCGTTGCACTATGTAAATCTTCACATTCGGTTAAAATGCCACAAAGTTTACTTTCGTTTACTATAATATCATTGGGCCATTTTATCATGGCTTGGCTAGCGCCTAGTTGTTGTGCGGCTAAACATGCCGCAACCCCAACTACAATACCAGCCGTTGTAATTGCGCAGCCATCAGGACGTGGTGTGGGATGTAAAATTACTGTGGTGTATAAATTTTTGTTAGGTGCAGAGAACCACGTTCGATCGCAGCGCCCTCGTCCTTTGCTTTGCGCATTAGCGATTATGGCAGTACCACTTGGAGCACCCTCTTGTGCTCTTTGGCGGGCAACCGCCATAGTCGAATCAACTTCGTTATAGTGCTCACGTAGGTCATGAAAGCTCATTTTTGATCTCAAGGCTTAAATCAATTGGAAGAGCAGAGTGTGTAAGCGAACCCATTGAGATACGGTCTATACCAGTATTTGCAATAGCGGCGACTTGCTCAACGGTAATCCCGCCGGAAGCCTCAAGAATTACTCTACCGGCAACTCGCGAAACTGCCTTTTGCATATCGCAAAGCGAAAAATTATCTAATAAAATAATATCTGGCTGTGCAGATATGGCCTCATCAAGCTGGGTTAGATGATCAATTTCTACTTCGACAATCATATTTGGTTTGTTTTGGGTACGAGCTTGTTTGACTGCTAATGATAATGAACCAGCAGCTAATATATGGTTATCTTTTATTAAGACTGCGTCAAAAAGACCCATACGATGATTTTCACCACCGCCAACACGTACTGCCGCCTTATCTAACCGTCGCCATCCTGGAGTTGTTTTACGAGTATCGTAAATTCGTGTTTTGCTAAAAGGTGGCAGTGCGGCAACTGCAGTTGCAGTAGCATTGGCTACCCCACATAAACGCATGAGAAAATTTAAGGCGCAGCGTTCGGCGGTTAATATTGTTTTAATATCACCAGTAATTTCACATAAAACCGTATTTGCAGCGACTAAATCGCCATCTTTTATCTTTTTAATAAATTGAATATTTTGGTCAAAGTAACGAAAAATAATTTCTGCGACCGTAAGACCAGCTACTACAGTACTTTTACGATTAATAATGTAGGCAGTACTAGACTGAGCCTTTTTAAAAATCGCATTAGAAGTCACATCGCCGCTGCCAATGTCTTCTGCAATAGCCAAGGCAATTAATGTTTGCACTTCGGGATGTTTAATTAAATCCTGCCAATTTTCTTCAAATGCATTATTCATAACTTTAGGCAGTAACATTGCTAAGACTTGTTAAGCAACCAAGCTTTGTGAACATGATCGTACAAAAGCAAGATAACGTGTGTAAAAAGTAGCAAATTTTAGATGGTGTACTCTATCATAGTGTGGGAAAAAGCCTCAAGTTTCTTTTTAACGCCTCGTGGGAGTATCGAGTGTGAGCCAAATTAATACTCAAAGCACGAGTTCATCAGCTAAGAAATCCGACCGTACTTTACGCACTCGGGGTACTTGGCGGATTCTCGCCACTCATCGAGTGGAATACCTGCTAGATGAACGTAGAATGATTTCATTTATGGCGAGTATGTCGGTATCAGGTATGACGCTACGCAGTGCAAATGGTCTCACGCCGGGGAGCACTACTCACTTTACCTTGATATTAGATGGACGATCAGAACCTATAGAAATTAATGGTGAGGCAACATTAAGTGCCGAGAGTATGCAAAAAGGAAATGTAAATATTCAGTTTGATAAAGAAGATCATGACGGTATCTTAGCTATCACACAATATGTAGTACAAAATGTTGTGCCAAAACTTGAAAAAGCCACTACAACTATTCGTCCCCAGATACCTAAAGTAATCGATCTTGCTAATATCTATTATGATCTTGGACGTGATATTGATGCGGTAGAATTGTTACGACGTGCATTAGAAGTTCATACACGTGAAATTACTCTTTATGAAAAAGCGCTGCCATTAATGCTTGCATGTGCGGTAGCTGCTGCTGATGTAGCAGCACTATTAGAAGTTGAAGAACTGGCCAATAATGCTATTGAGTTAGATGCGACTAATGACGCTTTTAAAGCAGTGCATGATGAGGCAATGCGTCATCGCCTATATCGTCAACAGCAACAGCAAACTGCAGAAGCTGCAATTACTTCTGCAGAATTTTATGACAAATCAAAAACAGAAATCGAAATCGAAATCGAAACCAAAGCAGAGGAAAATACTGCATTAAATGATGAAACTAATAATAATAATGAATTAGATGATAAAAACAAAGAAACCCTATTATTAGAGCAAGAGCAAAATATTATTACCCAAACACCTAATATTAACGATATTGCTCAGTCTGCAGAATTTGATGAAGAGGTTGATAAACATAAAGCTGAATTATTGGCAAGAGAACGTTATTTAAACGAACGCGAAACAACGCTAGCGCATCAAAAAGCTGCTGCTGAAGAGCATGAACGAGCTTTGTTAGAAAGAGAGCTTAGTTTAAGTCGGCGTTTTTCTGATGCTGATGCTGATGCTCGTGAGCAAGCATGCACAGAGCAAGAAGCTTTGTTGGCACAAAATATAAACCAGTTAGAGCAACAACAACTCGCTTTAGTAGAACAGCAAACGGCTCTTGATCAGTATCAGTATAGTCTGCAACAACAACAAGCAGCAATAGAGCAAAAAAATAATGAACTTAATCAAAAACAAACAGAGATCGATAATATCGTTGCAACGATTGCTGAGCGCGAGCAAAAATATGCACAGCAGCAATTAACATTTGAGCGAAACCACAGCGACCTAGAACAACGTGAACAAGTATTCATACAGAATTTAGAACAATTAGAACAAAAGCAACAAG
>JAFGEK010000120.1 GCA_016931625.1 Deltaproteobacteria bacterium
ATATGTGGTGGCTTGCTGTTTAAAAGTGCCATCTTGAGTTTGCGCGGTTGGCCGCATAAGCAATTCTGCATTTAAAATACCAATCGGCAAACCATGGTCACGCAATTGCCGTGCGGTTCCGACTAATTGTCTTTGTGCATCGCGATTGGTTAAATAAACAATACGTGCACCGCTTGAATATAAATCGCGGACATATCTAATCGCACTGGTTTCGGGAGTATCGTATTTTAAATATTCGTCAGTAAAAAATCTTTGCGACCAAAAAATAGCCGCATTATTTAATACAGCCTCTTCAGTAATGCCCACACCACGTAATGTATCCGCAACCATATATTTCACTTGGGCAACCGTTAGATAGCTAACAAATTGAGCAAACTGGGGACGCGCCTTTTTAAGCTCAGCATCAGAATACTCACGTAAAATTTGCAAGATACGGCTGCGATTATCAAAAAGGGTGCCTTCAAGATCAAAAATCACAATTGGTTTTTCGCCGTGCGAATAAGCGTTACGCGTTTCGGCCAACACTTTATTTAAAATGGGATTTTGAAAACCAACCGGTGCTGGTGATGGCGGCGGCGCTGGAGTGTCAGAAGCTGCCCCAGCGGCGAAAGCAACGTTATTGATGCTCTTAACAATACTCGAACTCGAACTTGCTTTAGTTATTCTTGCAGACGTTAAGATGCCAAAAAATAAAACGAGGGCAATGGACAATAAAAAAGCACGCTGGAGCATCAACTAACTCCTTTTTTTAACAATATAATGACAATTGCAGTATTTACATTATGCAGAGCATATAACTTAATGCAAATTAATATTTTAGTAAAACCACCATTGACCAAAAACTAATTCTAAGGCCACAATAGCAAAAACATGATTGTTCCACCGCCAAGAGACAGCTGGGCTGATGCACTTGCAGAGGCTGAACCTTATCGTAACGCTGATTTTTTAGCGCACTACCAGGGACTTGAGCAAGCTTGTCGACTTACTGCCACAATTCTTGAAAACCACCCAAATCGTGAAACTATTTTAGAATATATTGAACCATTGCCTCCTGAAAGCATCGCCTTAATTAAACAGTTACAAAAGCGTTAAATATATGGATGTCATAGCAACATTACAACGACTGACTGCGATACTTGAAACAGAAGCGATAGAATATGCTATTGGGGGAGCTATCGCATTAAGTTACTGGGCTGTTCCCAGAGCTACTTTAGATATTGATATTGGTATTAACGTTGAACCAACCACCATTCCGCAATTATTGGTTACCCTTGAACAAGCTGGATGCATAGTTAATCATGATACTGCCATGATTGCAGCAGAACGCGGCGATTTTGGTGCTCGTTTAAAGGATGTACGCATAGATATTTTTTTACCAACACTACCATTTGCAGCTGACGCCTTTGATCGTAAAATTCGGGTACCATTAGCTGATAACTCCATATGGATACTAGCTGCTGAAGACATCGCCCTTTATAAACTTATCTATGGCCGCACCAAGGACTATGCCGATTTAGAACGTTTATTTAGCAGTCAACTTGATCAACTTGATCTTACCTATCTTGATAAATGGATAAATAAACTTTTCGCCTCAGACGACTCAAGAAAGCATTTTTATTTAAACTTACGTGCAAAAATAATAAAAACTCATAAAGTATAATTTTGCTCGCATATTGCTGTTCATAGTGATTTAACAAATTAATTTATTGATTTTTAGGTATATATTTGAACTTCATGTGAGGTATCGTGATTCAACTTTTTCATGTCTATAAATCCTATGGGGATGACATACAGGCGTTAGTCGATGTCAGTTGCGAAATAGAAAAGGGTGAATTCGTCTTTCTTACCGGCCCTTCGGGTGCAGGCAAATCTACCTTGATGCGTCTGATTTTTTGCGCTGAAAGACCAACGCGCGGGCAACTATTAGTTGGAGGGCGCAATATCGCACGGTTGTCTGCGCGGGCAGTACCGTATTTGCGGCGCAATATCGGCGTTGTCTTTCAAGATTTCAAATTATTACCGCGTTCAACTGTAGCACAAAATGTTGCCATGGCTCTTGAAGTTGTCGGTGCCAAACCACGCATTGTGCGACAAAAAACTTATGCAATTTTAAAACAAGTTGGCTTAGTGCATCGTATTCATCACTTACCCCCTCGCCTTTCAGGTGGTGAACAACAGCGTGTTGCTATCGCTCGTGCTTTAGTAAATGAACCGCAAATTCTTCTCGCTGATGAACCAACTGGAAATCTTGATCATGAGCGCGCCCAAGAAATCATGGATTTACTCGAAGCTGCTAACGCTAAAGGTACAACCATTATGGTAGCCACCCACGACCAACGCTTGCTTGAACGCAGCAAACGAGTCGTCTCTTTAACCCAAGGTCGATTATCGAGTTAATTATGATAGCGCGCTTAATATATTTTATTAATAAAGCTCTGGCCTCAATAAAAGAGTCGCTTTGGATTAGCGTGATTACCACGGTTACTATCGCCGTTGTTTTACTCGCACTTGGCTCGTACACTTTAGTAGTACGTAATTTATCGCAACTTGCACAAGTATGGGGCAAAGTCGCCTCAGTAGCAGTATATCTGCAAGATGGTATAAGCGAAACCCAATGGGAATCTTTACGCATTGAACTTGCCAAACATCGTTTAGTAACACAAGCAACACTCATTCGCCCACAAGAAGCATTAGCGCGTTTTAAAACTCGCGGCCCTGAAGCAGCAGCGCTGGTAGAAGGTGTAGATGCTCGTATTTTACCAGCTTATATTGGCTTAATGCTAGCGCCTGGTAGTAGTGATCTTACTAGTGTTAGTGTTCTGGCAAAAGAGCTTGAAGCAAAGCCAGAAGTAGCCTTGGTTGATTATGGTCGTGAAGAATTTCAACGCCTACAAGCGCTATTAAATCTTTTGCACTATGCCGGTATCATCGGTGCCCTTTTAATCGCCTGTGCTACAATATTCATTGTAGCTAATACGGTGAGGCTAACTGCATATGCGCGACGCGAAGAAATTGGCATTCTCGGCCTAGTTGGTGCAACCACTTGGTTTATTCGTATTCCCTTTGTCATTGAAGGGGCGATTTGGGGAGCAGCCGGCGGCTTGCTTGCTGCAATTATCATGTGGCTGCTTGATCGCTTGGTAGCACCTACTATTTCAAATATAATTGCTGATGTACTTGGTGGTTTGCAAATACGCTTATTTGCACCTGAAGTAGCTTTGGCAGCAATTGTTGGTGGTATTATCTTAGCTGCGATTGCCAGTGGTATTGCCGTACGACGTTTTCTTGATACGGAGTTGCGGTGATTGCTTATCTTCTTGCATCCTCGTTGCTGGCAATTAGCGCCGGTTCAGTTTTAGCTGAACTTGAACAATTTGATCGCCGGCTGGTTAACACCGAACTACAAATACAAGAATTAGAATCGCAACGTGCAACCTTAGTGGTCGATATTGCAGGTTTGTCAGCTGAGCAAGCAACTGCAAAGATCCGCGAACAAGAAGCTTTTACAAATTACCGTATGCGAGTGAGGGCTTTAGCGCGTATGCCCGTGGGTGCACGCGTTATACTATTAGGTAATTCTAGCTCTCTACCTGATTATTTAGAAACCTCACAGATTTTACGCTGGGTTGCTACTCATGACCGTAAATTACATAAAAAATATTTAACGCAATCTTTGCAACTAAAAATGTTAAAACGCGAAATTGTTTCTCGCGAACAAAAACTGCAAAATACTATTGATAATATTCGCAAACAACGAACTCAACTTGCCCGCAAACGCCAAGAACGTGCCAATTTTCTGCGCTCACTACTTGCTAACCGCGATAGCATAAATGGTGCTGCTGCAACAAAACGTCAAGCTCACAATAATATGTCTCTATTGTTAAGCAAGCTTCATCCAATAGGACAACTAAATGAAGTTTTCGCTAAAAACAAAGGCAAACTACCTTGGCCGACAGCCGGTAAAATAGGTGCTGGTTTCGGCGATACTATCGAACCGCTTTACGGTACTAAAATATCGCATTCGGGTCTCGATTTTCTTGCTGCTAATGGGACTCCGGTAGCATCAGTGGCTGCGGGCAATGTGGTATTCGCTGGCTGGCTTAATGGTTATGGTCAATTAATAATTATTGATCATGGCAATGATTATCACACTCTTTATGCCCACTTATCATTAATAAAAGTTATGGTTGATGATACGGTGGCCCAAGGGGCGATGATTGGCGCAGTTGGTGACACTGGTTCACTAACCGGTACACACTTATACTTTGAACTGCGACATCAAGGTATTGCTCAAGATCCACAAACCTGGCTGCGACGTTAAAAATTGCACTATTAATTTATTTGATTTTAAATCACGAAGAGATGCTTGATGAATCAACTTAATGAACCAACCATAACAACTTCAGGCATTACCCGCCCCACCGCGCTTGAAGTTGATCTTGCAAAACTCACTGCAAACTATCATGCCGTGCAAAAACATACTGGGGTGGCGGTTATGCCTATCCTTAAAGCTAATGCATATGGCCATGGTTTAATCGAAGTTGGTCGTCATTTTGATCTCTTGGGCGCATCTTATCTTGGTGTAGCTTATCTCGAAGAAGGTATCAGCTTGCGTCGCGCTAATATTCAAGCGCCAATTCTGGTCTTAGGTGGCATTGTTGGCAATCAGATCCCTCATTTTATTGAATACAACCTAACCCTCACCGCCTCATCAGTAGATAAACTGCAAGCCATATCTGAATGCGCTGCGCATATGAAACAAACAGCGCGTGTGCATTTAAAGATCGATACCGGTATGGAACGTATTGGAGTGCACTGGTATAGCGCCGAAAAACTAATTAGTGCTGCTCGTGATTGCAAAAATGTTTTGGTCGAAGGCATCTTTTCACACTTTGCCAACTCCGACGCACCTGCAACCACACTTACACATGCACAATTACAACTTGAACGCTTTAATGAGGTCTTGCACTTTTACGATAAGCATTCGCTAAAGCGCCCACTAGTGCACATGGCTAATTCTGGCGCGGTGTTGCAGTTGCCTGAATCATACTTTGATATGGTGCGACCAGGTCTACTGCTATATGGTGCTTATCCCGCAGATCATATTGCCCGTACCATAAAAGTAAGCTCCGCGCTGCGCTGGAAAACCCAAGTAGTCTTTTTTAAAGTAGTCTTACCCAATAATCCGGTTAGTTATGGATCTTTATGGAGACCAAAGACCCAAACTCGTGTTGTTACTCTGCCAGTGGGCTATGGTGATGGCTATATGCGTGCTATGACCGGTAAGGCCGAAGTATTAATTAATGGCAAACGCTATCCCGTGGTTGGACGCATTTGCATGGACCAAGTCATGGTCGATATTGGTAATGATAGTGCCTACAATGGAGATGAGGTAGTGCTATTAGGCAGCGATGGTAAGCAACTTATTAGCATAGAAGAAATGGCGACCTGGGCTCAAACTATTGCTCACGAAATTTTAACCAGCATAAATACTCGGGTACCTAGACTTTACTTCAATCGTTTACAAAACCCTGCAAAGGTTAAAAATTGAAAATGAATCACCTTAAAATCTTTAAAGTATTGCTATTTATTATTAGCGGTTTTTTTTCTGGTGTGATTGCCACCTTGAGCTTTAACGCCATCGCTGGCAATGCTGCAGGTGAAATAATTTTAAACAAACTTGAGATTTTAGCTCAAGTATTCGGACAAATCGAAAACCAATATATTGACGCGATTTCACCAACTAAACTGGTGTATAGTGCTGCAAAAGGGGTGGTATCTGCACTTGATGAACATTCTGCATTTTTTACCCCCGACGAGTTTAACGAAATTATAAACATAACCGAAGGCGAATATGCCGGAATTGGTATCGAGATAGACTGGGAAAATAAAACACCTAAAATTATAACGATACTTGCTAATTCACCAGCATCGCATAGTGACCTTAAAGTCGGTGATAAAATTGTTGCAATCGACGATGTAGCTATCGCTGACTTAGCAGAAGAGTTAGTACTAAAAAAAATGCATGGGCCTGTGGGTAGTAAAATCACCCTCAGTATTGAACGCCTGAAAGAAAACACGATTAAAAAAATTACTTTAGTGCGTAGTTGGTTGCGTGTCAGTCCGTTAATTTCACGAAACCTCAATGATAATATTATCTATGTACAAATTAAAACATTCTCACGCCGGGTTTCATTTGAACTTAAATCGCTTTTAGCCAAAACTAGTGATGCTAGTGCTATGGTGCTTGATTTACGCGGCGACCCCGGTGGGTTATTCGATGAAGCGGTAGCCATAGCTGATTTATTTTTACTAGAAGGACCAATTGTTACAGTCGTTGGTCGCAATGGAGTTACTCTTGAACGCTACCATGCCAACATTCAAGGCAATGAACCACAATATCCCATTGCCGTATTGATCGATAATGGTACTGCATCTGCCGCAGAGATTGTTGCTGGTTCTCTCACAGATCGCAATCGTGCAAGATTGTTTGGTAGTAAAACCTATGGCAAAGGCTCTGTACAAAATATACTTAATTTAAGTGATGGTTCTGGCCTTAAACTTACCGTGGCGCGCTATTACACCCCCTCAGGTAAAACCATTGATAAACAAGGAATTTCTCCTCATGAAGTAATTCAAAAAACCGCAGATAAAGATGAACCGCTTGATGCCGCGCTCTCATGGCTGCATTTGCAGTTGGCCCAGGTGCGCGCTGAAAAAATGAATTCAGGCCAATAAAAATAAAAAGTTTCACGTAACTATTCCTATAAGCTAAGAGCTTTCTCGATAAGTGCTGGTTCTAAATGGGCAAGGTCGTCGGGTCGTTCGAGAAATGGTTGCAAGTCAGTCATGACTTCGGCCCAATCTAAAGAATGCAAACGAGCACAAACAGCCTCACGCCAATCAACCGCATGTATTGGCGCATGAGTTTGTGCAAGCGCATGGGTTAACATTGCAAGGTTGGGTTCAAGTATGCGTTTATCGGTAAGAAACCAGACCAGATCAAACCAATCTCTTCCTTTATTATAGGGGCGACAAAGAATTGCGTGGATTTTACCAGCGAATAGCGAGGCTAGGTCATTGTGACGTAAGGCTACAGGGTAAAACTTTTGCATCAGGGTTACCTCGGTCACCGCACCTTCGGGTGGTTCGCAGTCAATCTCAAGTTTGATTTGCATTGATAGACGTTGGTCTTTTGTCCAGCCGATATCGTATGGGATCCCTATGTAACGAAAAAAAGCACTAGCAACCGTGCGACTGGATTTTGCCTTGGTGCTGACATTATAACCTGCTGCCTGCAGGTCGCGGGTGAGTCGACTAAATAACGCGTTTACATCAAAAGAAGTCTTTGGGTTGTTCGGCTCATGCAAAAAAACTGTGGAGAAGTCGAGATCTTCAGAAAATCGAGGTAATCTATGCAGAAGTCTAAGCGCCGTACCGCCAACGAAACTCAAATGACGAAAGGCCCCTGCAGTATGCAGCAGTCGTAATAGATAGACCTGTAAGTATTCACGAGCAATATTGTACCTTTTTTCGTTACTTGTAGTGGATGTGATTTGTAGAAGGTGATCTTTCATGGCACTATATCATTCCAACCATCCTCTTGTTTCACGAGTAATTGCCTCAGACGTGACATGGTATGCCAAAATTGCGGTTTTTTAGTGCGTGTGGCTATATCAGCAATTTCTTTCCAATCGAGTTGCTCGGTGTTCTGTAGTCGTAGTTCGTAAAAACGGGCAGCAGTCAACTCGCCTTTAGAAAAATAGAGAAGATCGGCAAGGGCTTTATCCGGTGTTGCAACGAAAATCTTGTGTCCACTTACAAACATTTCTTGGTAGCCAAAAAACCATGAGAGTGGTGCATGTTTATAATCGAACTGACCTTCTGCGGTTGCGAAAATTGCTGCTCGTTTAGTGGTAACCGATTGTACCACAGGCACGTTCTCAGGGATCATCTGATAAATTGCTAAAGCGCGTTCGCAACTGACATATGAAGGGGAAAGTAGTAGATTGGCGATAACCTCAGCAGACGGGTGGTTTCGTCGCAGGTGCTCAGGCAGTAAATAAACACCACGTCGTAATTGTATAAGCTTGCCAGAAATTATCCAACGGTTAAGCTGCACTGATAAAGCTTTAGGGTCGAGCCCCAAAGAACGTAGCCCAGCAGATTCGATTACTGGGAGATCATTAGCAAATTTAAGCAATTCCTCGTAGTGCATCAGATATAATTTAACATTTATGATAGATTATTGCAATTTTCGGGTATCAGGGATTTCAAGGCTGTTAGTTGAGCGATCTTAAAGTACTTTTTCCCTCGCCCACAATAGCGTATCTCTTATCTGTGATATTAACTCGCAATAGGTCATCTCGCGGCTTTCTTCTGAGCGCAAGGTTACCGATTTATATAAAGTCAGCAAGGTATGAGCTAAACGCTTAAGTAGCATCACCACCAAAGCGCCATTGGCAACATACTACTAACAAACAATCGGGATTGAGTAGCTATAAGTTCATCGTTTTCATAAGTATAGCAAACTACCTTGAATATAGTTTTATTATGCGGCCACATAACGCCGTCGTATATTTTTTAATTTATCTTGGCGGTATTTGCCTTCGCAACCGAGCGCATATAAAGCTTGCACACTAAAAATTTGTTGCCCTTGCTTTGTTCATTAATAGTTATAGGTTTATTATCGCCTAATAGTAACTTGATCGTTTTATACATTACTCAATTCATGATAATTGGCGCTTTGCGTTAAAAATTCAAGTAATCTTCCCCGACACATTGCGCTCTGTGACGAACCCATGTACATCGCCTTGCGGTGGACTAAATTAAAACTAATTTAATGCGGCAAATTAAAAGTTTATTTGAGGTTATATGATGTCAGACGTTGATTCTTCGGCATTAAAAGCACTTGTACGTATAGCTGATCAACCACCAGCTGAAATGCCGACTCTGATTCTTGATGATTTTGTGCCATTTCCAGGGCCGGTAGTACCTCTTTTGTTAGATCGTGAAGAACGTCGTCGCGCAGTTTTACACGCTCGCCACCACGGTGGTTACGTACTTTTAATCAACAAAACGCAAGATGCCGAAGGACAAAGCGATAACAAAGAAACTCCAGCTCCTAATTTAACCTCCTTTGCTGATGACACTGAAATCGAAACAATTTCAGAAATCGAAACTCCGAAAATCCCAGCAGATACTAAACACCCTGAAATAAATCAAAACGATGATTCTTTAGATGAATTAGCTAAAGATGAAGAACCAATTCCTAGTACTGGTCTAGGTGTTAAAGTTGAGCAACTGCCGATAAACCTCGCTGAGTTGTTGCCCATCGGTATCATTGCCAAGCTAGTGCGAGTATTTCCGCTGCCTGATGGTCGTCTATCAGCCCTGGTAGAATTAATTAGTCGTGCTCGTTCTATTGAAGTAGTGCGAAGTGATCCTTTCGCGATTTTACGCATTTTATATCCGGTTGAAATAGAAGGTGAAAATACTGAAGAAGCTCAAGCTATTCACCGGCAATTACGTTTAAAACTTCAATCTTTTTTTGAAGCGCACCCCAATGTTTCTGATGAAGTTAAGCTCGCCGCTATGGCTTTAGATAAGCCAGGGCTTATGGCTGACTTTGTAGCCCAGCATTTGTCGCGAGATTTTAACGAGCGGCTATGGTTTTTAAATGAGTTAGACATTCCTATCCGTGTTCGTCGCGCTTTAGAAATTGCTATTCGCGAACTTGATTTATTGACCATAGGCAATCGAATTAGCCAAGAAATACGTGATAAAGTAGAAAAAAATCAACGCGAGTATTTTTTGCGCGAACAGCTTAAGGCAATTAGGCGTGAACTCGGTGAAGAAAAAGATCCAGCCAAACTTGCGGTTAGCGAGCTTGAAAAAAAACTTAACGAGGCTGGTTTACCACCAGTGGCCCGCAAGCGTGCTGATGAAGAATTAAAACGTTTACAGTTACTACCTGTCGAATCGCCTGAGCATAATGTCGTAAGATCATATCTTGACTGGATAGCAATGTTGCCGTGGTCGAAAATGACCGCAGATAATGCTGACCTTGAACGCGCTCGTAGTATTCTTGATAAAGATCACTACGGTCTTGATGATGTAAAAGAAAGAATTCTTGAATTTTTAGCTGTACGCCAACTCAACCCTAAAAAAGCTGGTAGTTTGCTGTGTTTTGCTGGTCCCCCTGGGGTTGGTAAAACATCGTTAGGCAAAAGTATTGCTAACGCCTTAGGCCGCGAATTTTATCGTTTCTCAGTTGGTGGTATGCGTGATGAGGCCGAAATTAAAGGGCATCGTCGTACTTATGTTGGTGCAATGCCTGGGCGAATTTTACAAGGGCTTAAACAAGTTGCAACGGCTAATCCCGTCTTCATGCTTGATGAGTTAGATAAAATCGGCAACGATTGGCGTGGCGATCCATCAAGCGCTTTACTTGAAGTGCTTGACCCTGCGCAAAATAATGCCTTTAACGACCATTATTTAGACTTACCCTTTGATTTATCACGAGTAATGTTCATCGCTACCGTAAATGTAAAAACCGAAGTGCCAGACGCCTTACGTGACCGTCTCGAAATAATTGACTTGCCTGGCTATATCCCCGAAGAAAAATTAGAAATTGCTGCTCGTTATTTGCTACCACGTCAACGAGTTGATGCAGGTCTGACTAAAACAAGACTCAGTGTATCACGCAGTGCTATAATGCGAATTACACGTGAATATACCCATGAAGCTGGGGTTCGAGAGCTTGAACGCCAAATGGCCCGTATTTGCCGTAAACGTGCTGCTGAAGTAGTAAAAGGTAATCACGACAAAATGCGTATCGGACCAGAAGAAGTACCAACCTACCTTGGTCCCCCAAAAATACAACCAGATCGCATCGAACGTCGATTAAAGTCTGGAGTCGTTTTGGGCTTAGCGTGGACGCCAGTTGGTGGTGATGTATTATTTATTGAAGCTACATCTATGTCTGGCAAAGGGGGCCTGCGATTAACGGGTCAACTTGGTGAAGTTATGAGTGAGTCAGCCAACTTGGCACTATCTTATGTACGTACTCATGCAGAATCGCTGCAAATTGATCCAAGTATTTTTGATCAAAAAGACCTGCATGTGCATTTTCCTGCTGGTGCTGTAAAAAAAGATGGTCCTTCAGCAGGTGTTACCATTACCACAGCGTTAATTTCGTTATTAACTAACCGCTCTATCAAACCTCACTTAGCGATGACCGGAGAAATGACGTTACGTGGTGAAGTTTTACCTGTTGGTGGAATTCGCGAAAAAGTAGTTGCCGCTCGTCGCAGTGGTATACGTACGGTGATCTTGCCAGAACGCAACCGTGCTGATGTTGAAGAAATTCCCGATGAAGTACGCCGCAGCGTTAATTTTATTTATGCTGCTGTTTTTGATGATGTACTTAAAGCCGCCTTGGCGACAAAACTTCAAAAAAACGAAAAATTCTCCAAAAAGTGAGAGGCGAAAAATAGGCAAATGGCCATTACCGCAATAAAAGGGATGAACGATATTGTACCAGGCGCGCGTGACCTCTTTCTTGATAGTGCCATTTGGGATCGTGTTCTTGCGCCTGCTACTTCTGTGTTAGCGAGCTATGGCTATCGCCAAGTTTTACTTCCAATCGTTGAAAATACTTCATTATTTGCTCGCAGTATCGGCAGCGAAACCGATATTGTAAGTAAAGAAATGTATAGTTTTACTGACCGCGGTGGTGAAACATTGACCCTAAGACCTGAAGGTACCGCTGGCGCTGTACGGTCATATATAGAACATAATTTTGGGAAAACAAGCCCTTTGCAGCGTTGGTGGTATTTTGGCCCGATGTTCAGAGCCGAACGTCCACAAAAAGGTCGTTATCGACAATTCTATCAAATAGGGGCTGAGTTATTTGCTGCTGGTGCACCTACTGCCGATGCTGAAATGATAATTATGCTAGCCCGTTTATGTGAAGCTCTGGGGCTTGACCAAGTAGGTATTCGCGTCAACAGTCTTGGTGATAATGAAAGTCGAATCGCATACCGAGAAACCTTGACAAAATATTTGTCAACCCACCAAAACGAATTATGCGAAGCTTGTCAGCGGCGTTCTAACAGCAATCCATTAAGGGTTCTTGATTGCAAGCGTACCTCCTGCAAAGCTATTGCAGAAAACGCTCCAGACATCATGCAGTCGTTTTCTAAAACAGCACAGCAGCACTTTGAGCAGGTCTTAGACCTACTTGCAAATAACCGTATAGAATATCAACGTGACCCCCGTTTAGTACGTGGTTTAGATTATTACACCGGTACTATCTTTGAATTTACCAGCAAAGCTTTAGGGGCCCAAGACGCTCTTTTAGGTGGTGGCCGCTACGACCGCTTAGTTAATGAATTAGGCGGTCCAGACATTCCAGCAATTGGTTTTGCTGCTGGTATTGAGCGCTTAACTTTAGCAGTTGCAGAAAAAGCAGCAAAAGATCGTATTCAAACTTTAGATGGCCCTCACCTTTATATCGCTTCAATGCCAGGTGCAGAAAAATTGGCGCTTTCGCTAGGCGATGCGGTACGATCTCAACGACGACATCTGGTTGAAGTTGATGTCAGTGGCAAAGGTCTTAAAGCCCAACTTAAACGTGCTGATCGCGCTGGAGCTCGTTTTGCTTTAGTATTAGGAGAGGATGAACTTGTGTCAGGCAAAGCAAAGCTAAAAGATTTAAGGTCTGACTTGCATCCAACTGAAGGTTTGGCCACGATGGTAGAACTGAACGGTAAAGCGCTCGTTGCAGCGCTCGATGCAGTGACTTTAGTCGCAAGTGGAGCGAAATCATGAAGCTATGGATTACATTAGTAACTACTGTTGGCTTTGTAGTAGCTTCTGCTGCAACAGTGATGGCAGGTAAAGATCGCTACGAGGTTGGTGAAGATATACCAACATTTACCCTGAAAGCACTCAATGGCGATATCTTAGGTGAAAGCTATATTAGCATTGACCGCTACTTCGGTGAAGCTGCCAAAGAGCCTAAAAAAGTCATAATGTTGTCGTTTTTTGCCACCTATTGTGAACCTTGCAAACGTGAAATGCCACTCTTAGCTGCTTTGCATACTGCTTATAAAGAAAAAGGCCTACAAATAGTATTGGTGTCTATCGATACTGAGCCTGAAAAAATTGAGGTTGCCAAAACCCTTGCCAAAGAAAACTATATTCGTTTTCCGTTACTTTCTGATCGTTTTAATATCGTTGCCAAACGCTTTTTTATCTCAAAATTGCCTAACAGCTATTTGATTAACTCTGCAGGCAAGGTAACCATGGTCAATATTGGCTATAACGAAGATATTTCTAAGCGTTTAATCGACGAAATTCGCAAAGGTGTTGGAGAACCATTAAGTGAGCCCATTCCCGAAGCAATCACTGAGCATATCGGCCATAAAGGATCTCCTGATATAGTAAAGGTCAAAGGTGAGCCTGAGACAGAAGAAGACTCTACAGCTACCGTAGAGACAAGTGATACAGAAACAGAGGTAAACCAAGATAAACCAGCCATCGACACAAAAACAAAAGCAAAAGGCAAAAACAAAGGCAAAGTTAAAAACAAAGGAAAAGCTAAAACCAAAGGAAAAGGAAAAACCAAAGGCAAAGGAAAAAAAGGTAAAGGCCGCGACAAGTAAAACACCACCGTTTCCAATGCATACGATGAGTTTATTTTCTGTTGCGTCAAAGGGTTCTT
This sequence comes from Deltaproteobacteria bacterium, assembly GCA_016931625.1. Lineage (NCBI taxonomy): Bacteria > Pseudomonadati > Myxococcota > Myxococcia > Deltaproteobacteria bacterium. The sequence goes on from JAFGEK010000120.1 coordinate 13,730, forward strand.
AAAGCTGGTAGAAATGTTGTTTACTGAAAGACTGGCGACGTCCTTACAAGAATCACTTGCTGGTGGGCAGTTATCTTTGGCATTAGGCGCTGCTTTTCTCGGTGGTCTTTTAACTTCATTTACAGGTTGTGTCTATCCGTTAATCCCCATTACCGTTCGTTATTTCGGTGCCATGCGCGGCGCCAGTCGCTTACATGTATTTTTACGTGCCATATCTTACGTAGGAGGCATGGTTATACTCTATGCTTCACTTGGTACCGCGTCAGCTAGTATGCAAATGGTGTTTGGTGCCGCGCTAGCAAGTCCATTGGTTATCGCTATTATTGCCGCCTTTTGTTTTGCCATGGGCCTTTCAATGTTGGGATTATTTACCATTCAACTGCCCACTGATGTAAATACTCGGCTTACTCGTATAGGTGGTAATGGTGTAGGTGGCGCATTTTTAATGGGACTAGTAAGCGGTATTATTGCAGCACCATGTACCGGCCCCGTTTTAGCCGTGATTTTAGCGTTAATTGCTGTCGAACATAGTATCTTTTTTGGCTTTGCCTTGATGATTTCCTTTGGTTTAGGAATGGGGCTGCCATTTTTAGCCTTAGCTTTATTTGGCAGTGTCTTTGCTAATTTTTCAATGGCTAAAGAATTCTTTGGTAGCGTTAAAATTGCCTTAGCTAGCATTATGTTTATTGTTGCAATTTATTTTTTAGATATCGCTGTACCACAATTAGGTGATGTATTTGCTAAGTTACCCAAAAATATCCCAATAGAAATAATTCTTTTTGTCATCGGCTTAGCCGCGATGTTTTTCTATCAATCACAAAAGAGTAGACTGCGATCATATTTTCTAAAAATTATTGCGGTACTTTCATTATCAACCGCTGGAAGTCTTATTGCTGTTGATCGTAGCATCGCTATTGATAACCATGCTAATTCACAAATATCCTCATCCAATCAAAATGCTGGTAATGCTAACTCTATTGAATATATTAAGTGGGAATTATCGCATGATGTCGCTATAGCTAAAGCTCGCGCTCAAAATCTACCCGTAATAATCGATTTTGGTGCTGAATGGTGTGAGGCTTGCAAAGAGCTAGAAATCAAAACTTATGTCGACCCATTAGTCCGCAAAGAAGCTCAGCGTTTTGTAACCATTAAAATTGATGCAACTAATATTAATGATGATATGCAAAAAATTTTAGATCTCTACGAGGTTATGGGACTGCCTACTGTCTTATTTATCGACAGTACCGGGAAAGTACTTAAGCAACCTCGTGTCTTAGGTTTTGTCCCCCCAAAACGCTTTGTTGAAATAATGAAGCTAGTGCAATAGTTGCTTTATCATTCACTTAGAGCAGTTTCCTCTTGAATTGATCTACTGCGACACGACATACCTGCCTGCAGCTGGCGGCCTCGTCGTTTCGCTGCTCGAAATATGTCCAATATTCCTGCGCTGCTCACTCCTCGGGCGCCACCTTCGGCTACGGTCTGTCGTGTCTCGTCACGCTCACTTCAAGAGGAAACTGCTCTACAATAACCGTCGCATGCATAACCGTATAATATTGGCTGGTTAAATTAGTAATACCAACTGTATTAAAAATACGCGTATATATACTACCCGCTGGAATAAGTGTACTTGTAAAAGAATCATCTGAATTTAATGTAGTAGTAATAATATTGGGTTTGCTATCTTTATTAAAAAAGGATAATTGTGATCCTGCATGTACTTGAATACAATTGGGTTGAAAACCATAATCTTTCAAAATAATGGTTTCAACGGTTATCGCATTAACACCATTACACTCGTTATTATTTTCTATATTCTGATTATCTTTATTATCTCCGCATGAAATAAAAAAAATAGTAGAACAGCATAAACTAAAATAAAATATTTTATAAATACTTTTACAAATTGGCAAACTTAAATATTTATTACATCTTGTTACAGCGCTTTTCAATTGGGTTGAGCGTATACGAGAGTGTGTAGACCGTCGCCGAGTTAAGCACCCGAGGACCAAGCAGCGCAGG
>JAFGEK010000121.1 GCA_016931625.1 Deltaproteobacteria bacterium
AGAAATCTTATATTTAAAAGCATAAAAAAGATCTCTCACTACGTTCGAGATGACACCAATGTTTCGCCAGTATTTATTGAGAACTTACTTATGGCCTCAACAATATGAGCTCACCTTCCTATTTTCGTGAAAAACCTTATAACATTACTTTAGAAGCAGGCCGTGTTCTTATCACTTCTCCTGCTTTTGACACTTATTGGCGTTTTGCTTCACAACGGCAGGCGCTTTTTATGCAGCGAGTAGCAGGTAATCCTCCCCCTTGGACAAATGATCAAGTATTGGCATCACATCGTTTCACCAATGTGTACCGTGCTTCTGACCGTGTAAGTCAATATTTAATTCGCCATGTTATTTATAATGGGTTGCACTCTAATGATGAAGTTGTATTTCGGATTTTGCTATTTAAAATATTTAATCGTATCGAAACATGGAATGTATTAGAAGATAATCTTGGTCAACTTACTTGGAAAACTTTTGCTTTTGAACGCTACGCGAAAATATTAGATGCAGTGTTAGCAGATGGACAGCGTATATATTCTGCTGCGTATATTATGCCATCACCAGCCTTCGGTGATGCGCGCAAACATCGTAATCATTTAAAACTTTTAGAATTTATGATGCGTGATGGTGTTGCAACAAAAGTCAATAAAGCAAAAGCTCTTGCCGATGTTTTTAATATACTGGTGAACTATCGTTCATTAGGTGATTTTCTAGCTTTTCAGTTTACCATAGATCTCAATTATAGTGAGGTAGTGAATTTTTCAGAGATGGATTTTGTTATAGCTGGACCAGGTGCACGCGATGGAATTCGTAAGTGTTTTATTGATACAGCAGGATTAAGTGAGGCCGATATTATCCGTATTATGGCTGAGCATGCTGAATATGAGTTTAAACGTTTAAATTTAAAATTTCAAAATCTTTGGGGTCGCCCTTTACAACTCATTGATTGCCAGAATTTATTTTGTGAACTAAGTAAATATGCACGAGTAGTACACCCAGAGATAATAGGCGAATCTAACCGTACGCGTATTAAGCAAAAGTATGTACCTAAATTGACTCCAGTGCCGCAATGGTATCCACCAAAATGGGGTCTTAATATTCCTTTGTCTTTACAAAATAGTCAGTCAAATATTATAACTAAGCGTCAACCACGTCAGCAGAAGTTAGAATTTATGATCGGTTCAAACCCTTGAATTAGATCACAGCAGAGCAAAGAGGGGGGATTTGCATTATGCCTTTTTTAACAACACAAGAAATAAGAGATCGATTAAACAATAGTATGCAAGCACTTGTTAGCGATGCAGACACAAATTCTGCACAATGTGCCTGTTACGAGCTTAAGTTAGGAGACGAGGCATTTATTACTTCGCCAGAAGGTATCAAAAAAAAATATAATGATGGTGAGCAAATTCGTATTCCCCCAGGACAATTTGCAATACTGCTTACTAAAGAAGAGATCAATCTTCCCAATAATTATTTAGCATTTATATCCATTAAGTCGTCGATCAAATTAAGTGGCTTGGTTAATGTTTCTGGATTTCATGTTGACCCTGGTTTTAAAGGGCGACTTAAGTTCTCGGTATATAATGCTGGCCCTGAAGCTATAGTATTGAATGTAGGTAAAAGAGTATTTTTGATTTGGTTTTATGAATTAAATATACCAGACGAAAATGAATATAAAGGCAATAGCCAAGGTCAACAAAGCATCAGTTCCAAAGATGTAATGCGATTGCAAGGCGAAGTTGTATCGCCAGCAACTTTAAAAAAAGAAGTTGAAGAACTGCGTGCGACTGTTGCTAATTGGAAAGCAATTACTACAGGTGCTTTTGCTACTGCTGTAATAACTGCGTTGGCTACTGCTATTGGTGTATTAGTCAAAATTTTTAATTAGTTCGTTATCTAGCTTTAATTAACCCCAAGCAACTTTTTGCGCTTTTAGTCTAGAAGTTGATATTGCAACACTACTTTGCTTTGATTGGGTACGTTGCCACCAGCCCATCCAAGCTTGCAATAATTGTGGATTAGTACATTTATTCATAAGCGCTTGTGCTAAATCTAAATAATGACGACGGCGTGCTGATTCAGCACCGAGAATAAGCAATAAGTTCTGATATGCTATTGGGGCTGTTGGTAATGTTGCAAGTGAATCAAGATAGTTGTCGTCGACATCCTGTGCTGTTAGTTCATCCATGCGTCGGAATAATTCATTGATAAGTGTATTGCCTTGCGCTGGATCAGTAGCAAGCGAATCAGTATTGGATGCAAGATTTACTTTTTCAAGACAGCTAAAACAATTCAGCTCGTTAGTATATAGGTGTAGACTATCACTCCAATGGTGAAAGCTACCGACAGCAACACCAAGCCACCCGGCCATTATTTCCTGTAGAGTTGTAAACTGTAAAAAATTGTAGGGTAGTCCACGAAATATATCACTGCTACGCATGATCTGCGTCCACTCATGAGAGCTGTTGCGCACTTTGAGCATCGACATAATGTTGCATGGTATATCTGCCGATTGGGGTAATCCATCATTTTGGGGAAGATCAACATGCACATCCCAAATTTGTAATACAACTTGGCGACTTAAACTGTTAGCGCAAAGAGCATCACATGCTCGATGGATTTGATCTATGCAAAAATGCAAAAAAAATTAATTTATATTGATGTATATTTAACTATCATGACTGAACAAACTTGCCATAATGTTTTCATTAGTCATATTCACAAGCATGATGAAGAATTGCACGCCTTAACCGATTTGCTTAAGAACAATGGCTACGAAATTAAAGATGCTTCGATAGATAGTAGAAAGCCAAATAATACAAAAAATCCTGAATATATAAAGGCAGAGATTTTAGCCCCCCGTATACGTTGGGCGGGATGCTTTATAGTACTAATTGGCAAGGGCACAAGTGATAGCGAATATGTAGCCTGGGAAATCGAATATGCCAAGCGAGAAGGCAAAAGAATAGTTGGAGTTTTTGTACGTGGAGCAACCGATGCTGATATTCCTTATGCTTTAGAGCGTTATGGCGATGCACTTGTTGGCTGGAATACCGATAGGGTAATGGGAGCGGTTAAAGGGGAACACAATTAAAGCGTAACACACTTTCGTTTGGTGAAATTGCAATTGCAATGCTGAATAAGTCTTTACGTCCATTCTTGGCTAAATGGCATCCACTATTGAATTCTTACGAAGCACGCCAAACTCAACAAGCTCTGTCACAACGACAACATGAGCGTCTTTGGGAGTATTATCAAACGTTTCGTGATGAACTTGAACTTCTTAGAAAAAATCTAGATGAGTACGCTAAAATTTTAGCGACAGCAGCAGGAATCGACATCATTCACAAATCAAGAGATAAAAAAGAGGCAGATAATAATGCAGCTAATGCATCTTAAATACTACAATTTCCGTAGCAATTATTACGCAAAAAATAATTACCCAAAGTAACCCTGGCTTGGCGCGAATTCTTTTAGGAGCAATACATTTTGCTAGTTCTTCACGAAGTAAGATGATTTCACCAAACCAAGCTGCTGCAGAGATTAATGTAGCAACAAGAATTGCAAATAGAAACCATGTAGACATGCTATTTATTTACAATAGACTCTACTTGCGCCAGTGCCTTAGTCGCTTCTTCTGCCGTTGCTTCTACTAAACGAAATAAACGTCTTATTTGTTTTTGAGTTTGAATGTCAGCAGTAAAAGGCAAGCTCGATAAAGACTCATTAGCGGCATTTGCCAAAGCTTCAACGCGTTCGATAGCAATGCATAGTTCTTCTAATATAAAACAATCATTGCCTTTGTTCGCTGTAGAAGACATAAGATGACAATTATGTAACTATGGTTACATAGTAATTGCAAGCGTTTTATTGTTTTAATGTAATCATGGTGCATAATCGCCGTGATACATTCAACTCTCGCGGTCGGCGTCTATTGGCTGAACATATTGAAGCCCACTGGTCATCAGCAGGGCAGTTTGCCGATGAGCTTGAATTATCACATCATAGCATTAGCTTTTTACTTTCTGGGCGAACTCGCCCTAGCCTTGAGCGAGCTGTTGCTATCGAAAAATTAACACGTAAGGTGGGGCTACCCATAGTAACTTGTGAAGATTGGGTGACTAATTAACCCCCTATCTGCATTTTTTTCATCTAAATTGTGGAAAACAACTGTAAATCAGCATAGATAACAATATTGTTCAGATGTTAGGAGCTTGGCTATGCCACAGTCAAAAAATCGAATAGCAAAAATTGCCATAAAAGGATTTAAGTCGATCGGGTCAGAACAAAGTATAGATATTAGGCCTTTAACGATTCTTGCAGGCGCCAATAGCTCAGGCAAATCGAGTTTTATGCAACCGCTCTTATTACTTAAACAAACACTAGAATCTCCAGGTGATCCAGGTGCATTACTACTTGACGGACCCAATGTGCGTTTTACCAAAGGCGAGCAAGTTTTAAGTGCAAATTTAAATAAAAAAACACGAACACGAGTTTTTTCAATCAAAATAACTTTATTAGAGGGTGCAACATTCGAATTAGTGTTTTGCTATAAAAAGAGTAAGGGATTTGATTTAGAAAAGATGTCATTTAGAAAAGATGTCATTAAAGCACAAATAACTAAAAAAATGTCAATAGATGATATATTAAAAATACTTCCGCCATATTTGTTGGAGTTGGTAAATAAAGTTATAAAAATAAAAGGAGACATACAATGGCAGGTAGAACGTAAACGTTGTTTTTTTGACTTGTCGTTACTTATTAATCATAAAAAAATAAATGATATATTCTATAATTTACCCTCTATATCTAATAGCAACATATTGATACCACTTATTGAAGATGTAATTCACCTTCCAGGTCTGCGTGGCAATCCTTCGCGAACTTATCCAAGAACTGCTGGTGGTCCGTTTTTCCCTGGTACGTTTGAAGAATATGTAGCAAGTGTGATTGCCGAATGGCAAAGCAATGGTGGTAAAAGCAAATTAAAGCAACTAGCTAAAGACCTTGAAACAATGGGGCTAACCTGGAAAGTAAGGGCTGAATCTATTGATGATACTCAGGTCGAATTAATGGTCGGTCGCTTAGGCCATAGTAGTAAAGGTGGTGCTCAAGATTTGGTTAGCATTGCTGACGTTGGCTTTGGTGTTTCACAAGCGCTGCCAGTTTTAGTAGCTTTATTAGCAGCTCGACCAGGTCAGCTTGTCTATTTAGAACAGCCAGAAATTCATCTGCATCCATTAGCGCAACGAAAGCTTGCGGGTATTTTTTGTGAAGCAGTCAAACGGGGTGTGGTAGCTGTTATTGAAACCCATAGTTCTATTTTGTTACGTGAAATTCAAACGTTAATCGCCAAAAATAAATTAAATAAAGAAGATGTTGCCATGCATTGGCTACAAAGAAATAAGTACGGCGAAACCTGTGTGCAAACAGCAATGGTTGATGACGATGGCGCTTATGGTGATTGGCCAGCGGATTTTGATAATATCGAGCTTGATGCCGAACAGTCATATCTTGATGCCGTTGAAGCCAAGCATTCTGGTTTGCGTTAATGAAAAAAAGTCGGTTATTAGTTGTAGATGCATCAGTGGCGCGTTCTGCTGGTGAAACGCAACATCCTGTTTCGTCGGCCTGTCGCGAATATCTCAATAGTATTCTTGAAATTTGTCATCGCATAGCAGTAAATGATGAAATTAAAAAAGAATGGTCTAAACATAAAAGCCGATTTACTAGCAAATGGCTGTGTTCGATGGCTGCGCGTCGTAAACCTATGCAAACTGTTACTTCTGCTACTTTTACAATAGATATAAAATGTTATTCGAAAAATGACCAACCAAAAATTCAAAAAGATTTATGTTTATTAAAAGCTGCCCTAGCAGCAGATAAGATAATTATTACAAGAGATCAAAAAATATTAGAGATCTTAAATAAACAGCCAACAGGCGCAAAGTTAGCAAAACAAATAACCTGGATAAACCCAGATACTGAGAGTGCTGAAACGCTTAAGTCAATGCAAACGAAGTCACCGCATAAAAAGAATTTATAGTGCTTATTGATCAATACAAAAGCAGAATTATTAAACTAATTTGCATTTTATCTTATAATTACAACATGTTATACGCTTCGTGACAAATCCGCAATTGCATTGCAGATCAGCCCCAACCAAACATTTGGCGTTTTACAGTTAAGAGTGTTAAGCGGTCTTGCCTTATGAATTTAAAAAACCGCACTGAAACTATCGAGCTACTTAATCAAACCCATGAATTTCCTTGCCCATTTACATTTAAAGTAATCGGCGAAAACTCGCCAGCATTTATAGCCCAGGTAGCGCAAGTAGCAGTCAACGCACTTGGGCGAGAAACTACACTAGTTATAACTACACGTGAGAGTTCAGGTGGACGACATCTGGCAGTAACCATGGTGGTGACCGTACCCAATGCTAAGCAGGTATTGAGCATTTATGCGATGCTTGGTGAACTCGCTGGGGTAAAGATGGTTTTATAGTTTGAACTTCAGATTTAAACTACCCGATAAACTTGAGTGCCGCCTTTGCGTATAGAATCAACTATCCCACCACGTATTAATGTCTCAAGAACCTTTTTAGTTTGCGGTAGAGTAATCTTTAATTGTTTGGCGATCGCACTAACTGTGTTGTCTCCGCCACGACGCAAAATTTTCAGAATTTTTTGTTGCTCGCTATTAAGCTCACCCATAAGCAACTGCATTGGTATAATGATGATGTAATCATGAGGAAGTTTCAACGTGAAGTTTTTACCTTTTACTTCAAGATTAAAATCTTTGACGCCATGGAATGCTTTTTGTAACTCTTTAATTAAAGGATGCAAAAACTCTTCAACTTCAGGGTCAGCAATATCGCTATTAAGTATTTTAGTTGCATCAGTGATGGTAAGTTTACTCGGCAAAGCATCTACTATTTGTGCGAATATGATTTGTGCTTGCATACTCGGAAGTTTAAGTGGCTTTCCAGCAAAGAAACCTCTTTGGTGTAATAAATCAAGCACAAAGTTACGATTATTAATATCTATGATGCTTGCTGTCTCATTTCCAACTAAACGTTTTTCAGAATGAGCGTAAAGTTGGCAGCGCTGACGTGGAGGTAATTCAAGTTGTTCAAGAGAATGTACAATACTGTTTTGCCGTAATAAGGTTAGCTTGTGCAGTGTTGCAACCCAATGGTCACAACGTTCAGCCGCTTCAGCACTATTACCCAACAATTGTGCTAATGATTCACCAAATCGCCACATTAAAGCAGAGGTTCGCTGCGATACTACGGTATCAGGAATTTCTCTAAAGCAGCGTTGCGCTGCATCTAAGTTGCCTTTACGTATTAATGCAACACCAGTCAAAGCAATGGCACGAATACGAACCTCTCGCACACCTAAAGCATCCGCCTGCACAGCAAGACGGGGTCCTAAACGCAAAGCAGAGGATAAATCTCCGCTTATAATTTGTGCTGCTAGTAATAACTCAGAAACGTGCATGGTGCCTATTTCATCACCCAAACGTTTAAGCGCGGCTAGAGCATTACGCGCAAGAGATACTGCATTTTTAATATCGCTTTCATATAAGCTTATGCGCGCCAATAATTCACTGCCTAAGGCTACAACACGTGAATGCTTAATACGGTTAGCCAATGCTAATGCTTCTTTGGCACGCTCTTTAGCTAGAGCAACTTCGCCTTCTTCAAATGCCGCATGAGCAATACGATAAAGAGTATGAGATTCTTCGCGACGATTGCCGCCAGCATTAAATAGTTTGCAGGCTTGTGAAAGTTCAGCAATTGCTTGTTTGCTATCTTTACGTCGAAGACGGATCAATGCACTTTCTCGTAAAAACATGGCAACACGAGGAGCTGCGGTTTTAGGGTCAAGACGTGCTAAAGATTCATCAACAATGCGACTTGCTTCATTAATACGGTTAATCGCGATGTATGAACGAATTAAATGAGTGCGCAACATGTCAGCAACAGTACGGGGGCCAGAGGCGTCCCACATTTCTACTACCCGTGGTAGCATTTCAGCAGCAGCTTCATGACGACCACGACCAACCTCAAGTAGCGCTTTTGCAGCAGCAAGATAGCGACGTAAACGACGACTAGCAGTGGCCGATAAATTACGCTCTACTAAAGAAATATTCTTTTGCGCGCTAGTGAGATCACCAATATCTAAAGCTACCCATGCCTCAGTAAGCTCGGCTATTTGGATGAGGTTGCGATCACCCCATTTTTGCGCCAACTCATGAAAACGTTTGAAAGCAGCTTGCGCTAACTCAAAATCGCCAGTCTCGCGATATAGATCACCTATAAAGCCGACAGCTGTTGCCGCATGATAAAGGTCACCAGCGGCATCAAAACTTTTTGAAGCTAAATCAGCTTGCTTAATTGCTGTAGCAAGATTGCCCATTTGGGCATAAACCTGGCTTAATAATCTGTGCAACTCGCCATGGCGTGCATGGTCTTTTCCGGTTTTAAGACGCTGCAATAAAGTCTTGCCAAGTTTTTCAGCCTCTGCAACATGCCCAAGTTTAACCATTGCTGCTGCTGCGATTGGACCAACCGGAATAAGTAACTCTGGTTCAACGCTTTCTTTACGTAACGCTTCAAATGTTTTTACCACTAGCTCGAAATTTTCTAATTCATCATAAATAGATATTAACGCTGCCAGAGCTCGTATGCGTGTCCATCCATCTTGTTCTTTTGCAAGTTTTTCGAGTTCTTCACGTACATGGGCAGCTGTGCCTTGACGTATACGTGCTTGTGCTGAAAGCAAAGCTAAGCGAGGCGCAAGAGTGCCAGTAGCGGGTATCGAGGCGATAATACGTAAATACGCCTCACCAAAACCTAAATCACGCACTGTATCCCAGCTATCGGATAACGTCGCCACCGCTTGTTCAAGATGTTCAGCTTGGGCTAGTAATTTGCCAGCTCGAATAAGGCTTACAGGTTCACAACGACTTTGGCCACGTTTTGCTAAATGCGTAGCTAAAATGATAGCTTGCTTTGAGTTGAGATTTTCATTCTGTCCGAAATAGTTTGCTGTAAGCTGATGAATATAAACATCACCATCAATATCATCAAGCAGGCCTTTGGCTAATAATTTAGTAACAATATTGTCAGCAACTTGAACAGCAACTTCGCGTGATACTGGTTCGCCAATAGCAGCGATAGTGTTTAAAGCATCTTTCTCTTCTTGCTTTAGGTTTTGTTCCGCGAATGCCATAATAGCACGAAAAGCATTAACCGATCGGGCTGTCTGCGCTTCGAGCAATTCTTTTGGGGGCAATACATTACCACATAGTGATATAATGAAACGTAAAGTTAACGGTTGTGCACAAGCCCCACCACGTGCAGCGTCTGCCGTTAAAGCTTCTATGTTTACAGGTTCAAGCTTAGCTTCAAGTGCAATATGTTGAGTTTCTTCTGCACTAAGTTGGCCGACACGTTCTTTATGTAAAAGCATGGCATCCATAGCTGATAGCTCTGGTTCACCATGACTAGTGGCAATAACACGAAATGAACCTTTGGCTGCTCGTAGCGAGCGTACCAAGGCAGGTAAATCTTCTTTACGAAAATGCTCTAACCCATCTAAAAGTAAGACCAATTTGTGATTATTAAGAGTCTCGATCAAACGACAAAATGGGTCACCTTGTCGATCAACATTAATAATGGTTTTGCCACGAGTTAAAGCTTCGACCCTGGCTAAAATCGAATTGACTCCTTCACCAGGAACTAGGCGCAAAAATAAAGAGCCTTTTAAACCAACAGCTTTGGTTTCACGTAATAAACGTCGAGCTAAAGAAGTTGTACCACTACCTAAAATACCTTCATAAATAAAGAAGTTATAGTGTTCAAGACGAGACTTGAAACGCGCGACAAATTCATCGCGGCCATAAAAGTGATTAGGAGGTGCCAAAAATGAAGTGGGCATCGACCCCTTTTTAATCAAGCGTATCATCCTGATCCGCTCAGGCTTAATATCCCGACTTTGACTTTGACTTTGACTACACTCTTATTATAGCCTTGGATTAGATTGCAACCATTACATCGCCGACCTTTTTTATTTATGTACTCTTTTATCAGTATTTTATGGCTGTATGGCGACATAGTTATTAAAAGATTACGACGTAAAGCTGGTTGCCAATAACTCTTATATAGAGCTAAAGACCCTATATGGCTAACTACGATGTTATTATTATTGGCGCTGGTCCTGGCGGTTATGTTGCAGCAATTCGCGCCGCTAAAAACGGCCTAAAAACAGCAGTGGTCGAACAAGAGAAACGTCTTGGTGGTACTTGTTTGTTACGCGGGTGTATTCCTACCAAAGCTTTGCTGCATGCTGCTGATGTTTTAACCGTGGTGAAAAGCGCTAAAGATATTGGCATTGATGTCGAGTTAAAGGGTATTGATTTTCAAAAAGTGCAAAAAAGTCGTAGCAAAGCAATTCAAAAATCTGCAGCTGGCGTTAGCTATTTAATGAAACAAAATAATATTGAGGTGCTTGTTGGCCATGGCGAGCTAGTTAATGAACATGAGGTAGTTGTGCATGATACCACCAGTGAAAAACAAAACCACCAAGCCCAGCATATAATAATTGCTACCGGATCACGACCACAACAATTGTCGTTTTTAAAAGTCGATGGTCATCAGATTGTTACCTCTGATGAAATTCTCGAGCTTACCGCTATACCAAAAAGCTTGCTGGTTTTAGGCGCAGGGGCGGTGGGCATCGAGTTTGCTTCATTATTTAAACGCCTTGGTAGTTCTGAAGTTACGGTTATTGAAATGCTCAACCATATACTACCGCTTGAAGATGAAGAAGTTAGCTTTGAGCTTGAACACGCTTTAACCAAGCGCGGTATTAAAATACTTACCAAAGCCAAACTTGAAAAAGCGGAGGTTGTTGGTGATGAGGTGCATGCACAAGTCGCTTTAAAAGAAGGTGAGCCACAACTACTTAAAGCTGAAATGTTGTTGGTAGCAGTGGGGCGTACGCCACAAACACAAAACTTGGGTCTTGATAACGTCAATATAAAAACAGATAAAGCCGGTTACATAGAAGTTGATGAATTTATGCGCACTAGTGTACGCAATATTTATGCAATTGGTGATATTGTACGCACCATAGCTTTAGCGCATGTTGCAAGTGCAGAAGGTATTTTGGCAGCAGATCATGCTGCTCACAAACATTGTTATCCTTTGAAATATAATCAAATGCCATCAGCGGTATATGCACAACCTGAAGTTGCCAGTGTTGGTCTAAGTGAGCATGCTGCCCGTGAAGCGGGTTATGATGTTAAGGTAGCTAAGTTTCCATTTGCCGCTAGTGGTAAAGCTCGTATTTTAGGGCAAACCGAAGGTTTTATTAAAATTGTTGGCGAACAAAAATACGGCGAAGTATTAGGCGTTCATATTATCGGACCACACGCTACTGAACTTATTTCAGAAGCAGGGGTTGGCTTGCGTCTTGAAATCACCAGCGAAGAGCTTGCCCAAGTGGTGCATGCGCATCCCACTATTTCTGAAGTAGTTGCCGAAGCAGCACATATACTAAATGGACAAGCGTTGCATATTTAATAATGAATATAAATAGTTCAGAAAACAATGCACCAAATCATTTAATTGAAATCGGTGCATCGGTGGCGCAGCAATATGTACCGGTTCTTGATTTAACTGGTAATAGTTTCTTTGGTTTTGCAAAAAAATTCTATATCGGTGCGGATATCCTGATTAAGCTGATCAACATAATCATGCGATGTTACTGTTTTAAGCCAAGTAAGTGCTTCATCAATAGTACTTACAACTTTTGTTGAAAAACTTACTTTTGTAAAAAGCAAAATCCCAGAAATAACCGCACGTGCTCCCACCTTAAAAAAACTATTACCTCTAATAACAAAAGCAAGCGCATTAATTTTTTTGGCAAAATGATTTAAAATATCATTTTGTATTTTTTTTCTAACCTCTTCGTTCGGCGGTTTTGAAACTTGGTCAAGCACGACGACGACATCTACTTTTTCGTTAGTAATATATTGCTCAATTTGAGCGTTAGAGATGATTTGTATACCTTCAACAGTTGCATTATCTTTGTAATGCAATACGACTACATCACTGATAATACCTATATCTAATTCTTTACTACTTATAATTTTTCGCATATATCTGATTATATCAGAAAACACTGCATATTTAACTTATGAACTTTGATAAAATATCAGTGGGATAACTATAGTAGATCAAGTAATTATCGTAAATCTTAAAATATTCTCGGTTATTAAAGCATTTATCGCGACTGTCAATTTAGTTAATTAATACGGCTTATTGTTAGAGTTTTGCCATAACTTAAAAGCTGCATTTACATTACTTGCAACACATTTACCAATTTTTAATTGACGCCCATAATATGGTTTATCAAGTTCATTATAAATAAAGGCATCCGAAAAATTAATTTGGGGTTGGCCAGCAGTAAAACGTGTAGCGGCAAAATAAACTTCATCGATTTTTGCCCAATAAATCGCGGCTAGGCACATGGGACATGGTTCACAACTACTAATTAGTAAACATCGCGATAGTGGTCCTGGCTGTGGTAGCTTGTTAGTAGCTTTATCTATCTGATTGAGGTGATAGACTCCTAAAGAATGCGCTGCCCTTCGTATAGCCATAATTTCAGCATGGGCAGTCGGATCGTTTAAATGAGCTACTAGATTAACAGCTTGCCAATATCTAATGATTTCATTGGTATTGCTATCTAGCTGTAATACAATAGCACCAAATGGTCCGCCGCCATGCTTGACTGATTCAATAGCAAGATCACAAGCTTTTTCTACCCATATATTTTCACTATATTCTATATTGGTATAGATATCTGCAAATGTAAAATCATCAACTTCTAGTCTAGCGTTTTTTTGTAGCGATGAAAGCTTGGTGGGGCTTTTAAAAATTTCACCATTGCCGTCAATGGGATTATGTAAGTGTTGCTTCATCGAAAAAGCCTTAGCATTGTTTGATTAATTACAATAATTAGAGTGGCCTTTTAAAATCTTTAATAATATTGTGATTGGGTTGTTGCTTAGCTGCGAATATTGAAAGCATATCTAACAAATCCCAAAGTTCGACTAATCCTTGTTCTGCTGAGGAAATTCTTGGAAGTAATGCTGCTTGGCGAAATTCATTGCGCTGTTTCAGTGCTCTAACTTCATCATTCGCTTTGAGTTTTGCTCCCTTAGTCAATATTGCTGAGGATTTCGTTAAACTCACCTTCTGCTCCCAAGTTAATGGCTTCTTCACGTATTTTATCAATACTGACGTGCGCATGCTGAGTTCGCAAGAGTTCAATAATGTCTAAACGATCGCGCCCTCTTTGAGGATCTTCAACAACTGCTTGTAATTTTAAACAAATTAAATCTTCAAGCGTAACAATTTTGGCCATTACATTTTTACTTACAGAAACTAACTGCGCGCGTTTTAATATACTATGCCCACGCTCACGACGCGCAATTAAAAAATCAACACGTAAACGTTCTAATAAATAACTAATAACACTAATACCTTGATTTAAACTGGAAAATCCCAGTTTAGACATTAACTCGTGTACCTTCAACGCATCTTGCTGGTCTATTAGAAAGTCAATATCTCTGGTGCCACGTACAACGCCTCGCGCAGCTAATGCAATTCCTCCAACCAGTGCATATTTAATATCTTGCTGATTAAAATAATTAATCAACACAACTAAAGAATCGCGCAGTGATGATGGCTTAATAGTACCAAGACGGTCTTTTCGCCTCTTATTGCTAAATATTTTTAAAAAATTCATTGCACCATTTTTGCAGGTAAAAGATAAATGCTCAATGATAATATGACTATCAAGAAAACCCATTGATATCTTTAAACTTTTTTGGTGTCAAAGACCATTAATATTCTTACTATTTTCTGCTTAACCATTGCATCTCATTACCGAATGTTCCAAAACCGCATATTAGATGAGTCCGCAGACGATAGAAGCCATAGGTATATTGCCACCAGAAGTGCAAAGGCAGCTTAATGAGATTACCGCCTTGTTTGCTGCGAGTGATGCCGTACAAATACTGCTGCTATTTGGTAGTTATGCTCGGGGTGATTTTGTCATTGATCTTAACACCGGCTATCGCTCTGATTATGATTTATTAGTTGTAACCCAGAGCGTTCAAGAAGCGACTAATTATAAATTATTTTCTGGTATAGAAGAGCAAGCTAAACAAATTGCAGGCAAGACCCCCGTCTCGCTCATTCGTCATGATATTGCTGAACTCAATCGCGAAATTCGTATGGGGCAGTTTTTCTTTGCCGACATAATACGTGAAGGCATTGTGCTATACGATTCGCATCATGTGCAGCTAGCAAAACCAAAAGCGGCTACCATTAAAGAGCGTTTTGATTTAACTAAAGGTTATTTTAAAACCTGGTTTGCCAGCGCTACTTCGTTATGGAACGTGTCACATCACATTCCGTTTGCTGAGCGACGGATGGCAGCGTTTTTGTTGCATCAAGCAGCCGAGCGCTATTTTCATGCGGTTACTTTGGTTTATGATGGCTATAAACATCGCACCCACAATTTAGAGTTGCTGGCAGCCTATGCTGAACCACATCACCAATTGTTGCAGCCCTCACTAGCACGTAGTGTTGATGAAGATAAACATTATTTTGACTTGCTAAAACGTGCTTATATTGAAGCGAGATACTCACTAAAATACGATATCGATCAAACTGAACTGATTCAAATGCGCTCTCGCGTATGTAATTTTGCTAAACGAGTGCGCTTGGTTTGCCTTGAAAAGTTGGCCTCATATTTTGGTGTTGATGCAATAGGCGAGCTACCTAATATTGACGAAGAAGTTGATCTTAACGAGCTGCCGCCACCACCTGATGATATTCAAGATAAAGAAGCGCTAGAGCTTTGGCAGCAAGTAGTGCGGCGTTTTGTGCATAAGCGCGGTGAACAACGTTATACTGAGGGTAAGCAAGAGGGGCGAGCGGAAGGCCGTGCCGAGGGGTTGCAAGAAGGAGAGGCTTTAGGCGAAGCACGGGCGCGGGCCCACGCTATAATCGATGTATTAAAGCGACGCGATATAGCGCTTAGTGATGAAGATACTGCCCGTATTCTTGCTTGTGGTGATACTGATTTATTAGCGCAATATTGGGAGCGAGCGTTTTTGGTTAGTAATGTTGAGGAGTTGTTTGGGGAGTAAGCTATTAGAGTTATTTTATAATTTATATTTTGAGATATAACAAAATATCTACGCTAAACAGACAAAGTGTAAAAATTATCAACAATTAGTTCATCAGGTTAATACTACTGATTATTGATTTTTTTTTGAAAGCCCAAGTGCCGCCCAAAAGGTTTTATGAACTGAAAATGAGTATTCTGATAATCTTTCAACTTTAATTGCTATTAACGTATCAGCACCTGAAATAGTAATATCAGTAGATTTTGTTTTTACTTTAATTAAACCAACAAGTTGAAGAACTGTTAGGATTTCTGCAAGTAATTTTTAAAATGACAAATGATTGTTCACATATTCTTCCCTTAGTTGAGTTAGCCAATGACACTTGGTCCCCGATAATTAAAGTGCCAGGCACCATTTCTCAAGGATTGCTTATTAAAGCGACCCCAATGGCGTTTTAATTTAAGAACACTACCTAATTACCTGAAGCTTGTTTTGCTACCTCTTGAATTGATTCAACCGCGTCTTTTTCTTGTGCTGGTGGTTTAAAAGTATGTGTCATCCACGGTATCGCAATATGTTTTGAGGTATGACGGGGGTCTTCAGCCATACCTAGCAGCAGCGGTCCGACGATATCTATTTCACGTTGTTGAAGTGTTTTTAAATTTTGGATCTCATCAAGAATTTGCTGTACATCTTCTCTAACCAAGTTAGGTGCACAAATTAATAAGCCTGATAATGCTGCAATTTTAAGTTTCTCGTTATCTTTTTTACACGCTTGTTCCAGATATTTACTCAGTTTCTTCTTAGCCTCAGCCGGCTCTAAATGCGCCCAAACTCGGGCTGCTTTGGGATCTTGCAGCTCATTAAACAAGCGCTCTACCCCTTTAGCACACTGGCGCGGTCGCATCACGTCAACACAGTCAAGAGCAAATATTGCGATAGTGTAGCCTAAACCCTCAAGCTTCACTTCTTCTAATAAAGTAGTAAGTAGTTCATGTGTGACTGCAACATTACGTTCGCACAGAGCACGAAAAGCATCATCGCTTTCTTCTTGCTGCCATGGGTCTTTAATGATGGCGTGTACAAATAAACGTGCGCGCTCAGCCAACCAATTAGTAGCGCGTGAATCATTAAAACATGCGTAGGCATTAGCTAACTCAGCCATACGACGTGGACCAAAATTATTTGTTGAGATATTCTTTATCGAAGATTCGAAGGTATGAAAAGTATTTGATGATCTCGCTAATGCCAGCAGTAATCCTGGTGTCGCATTAGGGTCTTCATCTTCATACGCTGAAGCGGCGGCAATCTTTGATGTAAGTAGTGGAACAAAACGACTATCAACCAAGGTGCTAAGTTGATCAATAATAGTGTCTTGTTCTAAAAAAAATGACTCGTCAGTTTGATGCTTGGTCTCTAACATTTGTAGCAAACCAAGCGCCTTTTTACTTTGAGTGTCATTTTCTAAATCATGCCATAACTGTGAAGCAATGTTAGTATTGCTTGTCTTTACTGAGCCACCAATAGCACTCTTAGTACCAGCAGTTTTTTGTGATGGCGCCAGTAATAACGGTGGCGCCAGTCGTGCTATTTCTTCTTGGGCACCGAACAAATCCTCTTCAGTTAATTCGCCCAGCCTTACTAACCTTCTTTTCATTAGTTTTTGAATAATTTCGCGCGTTTCTTCAACAACTGGGCTTTCAAAATGCGAAGAATCGTGGAGCAAGCTTTCAAGTTCTGTTAAGTTTTTAAGCAACCAATGAGACCAAAGCCAATAGGCTGCTAAATTTGGTTTACGTGTAGATTCTTGAGCTTCATCTTTCCAGTCATTATAATTTGCAGCATAGGCTAAAACACTTTTCCAATCTTGGCCGAGTTTGGTAAATACCCGCGTCAACCAAAATGTGCGGGGATGAAAATTTTGTAAAGGGATGCGAGACTGTAATCTATTCATTAGATCTCTTTCACTATTTCTCACTATTTTTTGGATTGGCTGCGATTCGTCTGTGTCTTTTACGTAGCGTTGGATTGCATTAGCAAGCCATGAGATAATCGATAGTGAAACTGGTATTACTCCCCATTCGTTTTGATCTGTACGTATGACCTGACTTGTATCACCAGGCAATGCTTCCCATGTTGCTTGATAAATAGTTCCACCATCTAAACCAATGGTCGATAAGCCACAAAAAAAGCCTTGGATCTCAGCAATCCATTCAGGTCGGTTCTCTTTGCGAATTAAAGCATAAAAACCATCACGATGGGGACGACGAAGTTCTAATGGTGCAAGTGCTCGTTCAGGACCGTATACGTCAAACAATGCGTTGTAGGTTTGTAATTCGGGACTCCAAGTATTGTCGTATACACATTCAATAAATTTAGATTCTTTGTTAGTCTTGCGACGTTTTTGCGCCATCTGCTCAAATAATTCAGCAAGCTCTCTTCCTGAATATGAAGTATTTCTTAGTACCGATGAATTTGTCGAAACACCATTAACTGCTGTTTGATTTTTCGCATGACTCAATGAGATCTTAGTCTTGTGCATTTATGACACCCTCACTCCTGCCTGACTTTACGTTTTGCAGGAGTTGCTTTGAGTTGTGCGTTTAGTAATTTTTTTACTAGCTCCAGTTGCCATAAAGCTTACTCGGTAATAAAAAAAATCGCCATAAAACCTGCAGGTGTGCGCATTTGTATGTTCAGCAACATCCATACCTTTACATGTAAGACATCGTCGCTCAGTGTAGGCTAATTACACTGTGTATAATATTAACATTCCATGGTCATAATTACTATTTCAGCGCCACACCGTGGTTTTGGCAATTTCATTATCAGTAAAATAGACGAGTTGTTGCATACGCGCTTTCCATCCAGCGTGGGTCGATACGAATAGCTCGACCACGCATTTGCGTACAAAGCACAAACGAGCCCACTTCACTAGCGAGCACTAAAGTATTTACCGATGGTGCATCCCAACCTTCACCCAATAGTGCTGCCGTGCCAACAAGAACTTTAATATGACCTTCACGAAATAACGCGGTCACCAAAGTCACTATTTTTTTACGTAAACCGCCATTGTTTGACACCAACAAATAATTTGGATCGTGGGCTAGTGGTTTAAAAGTAAGCTCGTTGGCATCTTCATTTTCTAAGGTGGCGGCAATTTGTAAATCTACTGCAGCAGTAGCAGGAATGATAACTAAGGATCCGGTTAATACTCCTAACGGTATATCAACAATATATTCTCGGCGCAGTCGTTCAAAAATTGGGACTACGCCTAAAACCTCAAGCGGTTTTATATCATCAATGAAGGCAGGCATGACTTCAGCACGAATATTATCGGCCAGCACCACTGCACGTAGTTGGACGCCAAGTGTTTGCCATTCAATTTTTGTAATCTCAGTTATCGCCTCAAGTTTGCCGACACTCTCAAGTAACACTTTATTAATTACACTTGGTGATGACAGGTTAGTATTTCGTCGTTCTATGGCTCCTAAACGACGTAAAATTTTTTCAATTTTTTTTAAAATCTCTTCGACAACAACAAAACACTCACGGTCACGATCACAAAGTAAAATATGATGCCAGAGAGTCTCCGCCCATTTTAGGTCAAATGCGGGCAGTTTAGTATCTACACCGCCGAGCAATTCAATACACGCTGCAGGGATCTGCCAGTGCCAGTGTTTCAGAAACACCAGCATAGCTGAAAAATAATCAGGAGACTCAAGCACCTCTTCTACATGTTGCAATGGATCAACAATCCAAGGGTGTTGTGAAACAGCGTATATTACCTCGGGATTATCATCAGGAAACGAAAAGATCAGTTGCTTTATGGTGTCGCGGTACTGACGTAACTCATTTGCTTCACTCTCAATCGGAGTGGTTACTGAAATAAGGTCTTGATGTGGTGCTAAATTTTTTTCAGCTACTAATTCAGGAATACTAATTTGTGCATCTATAGGACCACAAAGTTCGATATAGCGACTCCATTCTTTGTGATCGACGTCATAAGGTGGAGTAGCTGTAAGTGAAACAATATGTACTCTTTTAATTGCTGCTACTAAGCTAATCAGACTGTCCCACCAGGCTTTGCGCAAATGATGAGCTTCATCTAAAACTATGGTTTGAACTTTAGCTGCCTGCAATGAAGCAATAAGCTGTAACTCATCTTTTGCTTGTTGGCGCATCTTGGTATGCAATTCTTGATAGGTCAGTGCAGTTAATAATTTTGGCGCACTAATATCTGTACTTGTTAAATTGGTTGCTGGGGCTGATAAAAAAAGTTCATTAAATCGTTTTAGCCACTGATGTTTGATAGCTACCGTGGGTGCTAATATTAACGCCGGATGACCAAGGCGCCGCATGACCTCTAACCCCAAAACGGTCTTGCCCGAACCCGGCGGGGCCACCACATGTAGCCGATCATCTTTAAGATGATACTCAAGTTCTTGCAACACACGTGCTTGATATGCACGCCATGGATATTTAAATTTTATGTCTGCGGCAAAACTGCTACCAAATATTTTTTGCTCAGGGGTATGTATATCTTCGGCGTTGATCATATCTTCATGCATACTATTTTCTCGTGGCTACTTGTTTTATAACCAGACACCATTAACCGTCGGCGCATTATCTAACGATTACGTTTTTGCTATTTTAAAGCAATAGGATATATATTGATTCAATTTATTTTTAATCTACCTCCCCTACTATGCTACTGCTGTTAGTGGCAGAAACCAATTGATTTTGTTTGTCAAATAATGATTGAGTGTGGCTTTAAATGATATTAGCAATGTTTTTTCAAAACAGCCTTACTATGCCCACAACTATAGGAAAGAAATAGTGGTAACACCAGTTGATACAACAAATGGATATGAGAACTGGCTTAATTATAATTGGGATCATATACAAATCTGCGAAGAAAACTGTAAACCATTAGATTACACTATTCTCATCGGAATAATATTCAACTCATCACCTACGCCACCTGAGCTCACCAAATTATTTCAAGAAAATATTATAAAATTATTCACTAAATTATTTCAATTAGAAAACTATTACAGCAAAAACGCGTTAAAAATTGTAATTGATGAATATGTGCAATTAAAACAATTAGCAATTAATATACTCAAAGATAAGTCACTCTCTGCTATAGAGGCACCGAAATGTGGGGTTCAATTTCTAATTGGCATGTCTACTTTGAAAATACAGAAGAATATTACGTAACAATGTTTCACGAATTAGGTTACGCAAGCGGGCCTAAAAAGAAGCGGACTATATTTTAAATTTTAAATTTGATGACAATATTTGAATAGAGTTGTCTAATAAATAATGGTTTGGGCGTTAATTCGCCTCAGTAAAAATAGAGAAATATACAGGATAAAATATCGGCGGCAATGGCGTGATTATTGTTATTAATTTAAATTGATGGGAGTTAAGACTTGTATAATGTGTATGTTTTATGTAAAATATACACATGAAAAGAACAAATATTGTCTTAGATGAAAAGCTAGTTGCAGAAGCTATGCGTTTAAGTGGTTTAACGACTACAAAACAAATAGTTCATCTTGCTCTTAAAACATTTATACAAAGGGCAAAACGACAAAGCATATTAAAATTACGAGGTAAGGTTGATTGGGATGGTGATTTAAGTGTCTGGAGAGACTAAAAGCGTATTAAATTCAATAGGTATTTTGCCTGACACATCAGCTTGGATTGATTTTTTTAGAGGAAATAATTCGAAAGCAGCTAATTTTCTTACTGAATCAATCCAAAGTGATTCATCTATTTTTATAACAGGTTTAATAGTTACAGAAATTTTGCGTGGTTGTACTAATGAACGTCAATCGTTAAAAGTATTAAGTTCTCTGCGAGCATTTCCATTTATTGAGCCAATATATCCTAAAACATACATTGATGCTGCATCGCTTTATAGAACTGCACGTACTAAAGGCTTAACTATTCGTAGTACTGTAGACTGTATTATCGCAGCACTCGCAATTGAACATAATATTGCAGTTCTTCATTCTGATCGTGACTATAAAGCCATTGCAAAAATATCAAAATTACAAGAAGTTTAAAAAAATATCCTCAGTTTTCACCACAAAACCGGCCATATAGAAAACCATAAACCGAGACATTAACCGATGCGTTAGTCTTTGACCTAGCGCGATAATGAGCAACGTTTTGAGCGAAATAAAACAACAACAAATTTTAGCACTTGGTCGTCTCTGCTGGTTATAACACCGTATTGAACGAGAAACCGGTGTAAGAAGAGATATTATTAAAGACAGTGTTCCCTATAAATCGGTAAATATACCGCATTAAGTGTTGATAGCTTATGCACTACCGAAAAGCAGCAAGTTGCCACCCTGCAAAGCCAAATTACCACCTATACTCAAAATATTACTGATTTAGAACAACAAAATAGCCAATGTGCAGCAAAATCTAACGAACAACAAGACACCATTAATCAACAAGAAATCACGATTACTGAGCTGCAAGACACAAATAACACATTAACTGCCACAGTCGCAGCTTTAGAGGCCTCTTTAGTGCTTAAGATTGGGGCTAGCGGGACTTATGCTGGTAATGTTACGCAATATAAAAATAATTATACAACAAATCTAAATAATGCTTCTATTGTGCAAGAAATTAGAGACCGTGTGCAATTATCCGCACAAAGCGTATTAGAAGGTTGGACGTTTATTAGACCACCAGTGAGCAAGTCATATTTCTCTAACAATGAAAATGTCGCTTTAGCTCTATCAATGGATTTTGCCACTGAAATTAGCGAAGAATTCGGTGCGTTTATGGGTCAAATCAATACAATGGACGAAGCAACTTTCAATAGTCAACTGAGAAGTCTATATAATAATTTACCAACTTCACCTGAAGATATAAGAAGAAAAGCACTACTAATGCTCCAAGCGTTAGCTTGTCTACCGAATGTCCCAACATCTGAGGTTATTGATGGAGATACAACATCAATTCATTTCGTTAATAGAATTATTGGTCTTTATAATGTTGCAATAAGCTAATATCCAACACCTAAAAACTACAAATATGATTTAATAAGTATTGAATTCTGCGGTAGATTTAATAACTACCGCAGAATAACAAACTAGCCTGATAATCTTAATATTTTTGACTTAAAAGTTCTTTTCAAAAATTATTAAAACACCTAGCCCAAAATGCTGCTATCTGTGTAGTATACCATTACCTATCAAGCACTACATTTTATGATAGTGCAAAAAAGTTGGCCTTATTATTAAGGGGAGATTAACAAAATGTCATCTTGGCTTAAATCATTTTTATCATCCTGGGTTTTTATGCTGCCCACCATAGCAATGCTATTTGCCATAAGTGGAAACGATCAACCAAAAGCGCGGTAGAGTGATCATGTAGAGAGCGAGAGATCACGCAAAAGTACGGTAGTGTATAAAATTGGCAATCAATAAAATTTAAATACAAAGTAATTTTTGTCGACAGAACAAGAGGGGCAACTAAGTAAATGGCTTAGTCACCCCAAGCGGATGGAACCCGCCAATAAGAACGTAAGTGGTTATCGGCTATTTTCATCCTGCTGTCCAGTTCTTGTCTGCGACAGCAAGGTGGACCTACTTCGCGTAAGATATTGTCGACACTGTAAATCACAGTTTTTTCTATGCCGAAGCTGTGATCACGGTCAGCGCTATTGTTCATCAACTTGTCGAATACAAGCCCGTCGTAGGCAATGGCGCGCTTCAAGCCGTCGTCATCAACAAAGCAAACTAGGTCGTCATAATCATGCAGATCGTCAGCGCAGTTACGCCAAGCACCAAAAAATGACTCAGCAAGGTATCAGCACCGTAGGTACTCAAATAGCAGTGAACTTCAATGCGCCACCCGTCGGCATGTCGCCGCAGGCGTTGTAGGTAATAATTCATGTCGTGCCTATGGTTATCGATAGAACCCGAGCAGTTTCACACGCGCATAATGCTGTCACAGGCAAGCAAAGGTATTTCGCTAAAAGCGTTAATGCCGCCTACACCTGCACATCCCAAAGCGCTGGCGATGTTTTTAGAAGCTCTTGTAGCTTGGTACAACCAGCCATTAACCGCTGTAGTCGATGCGGATGCTTTGGCCGTTCGCCACCACGCAGAGAAATGGGCGGACTGGCTTGGTGATTTATCATCGCCGCAAATTTCATTTTTCTGGGGAGCACCGCCAGTAGCTCGCCATAAGACTAAAGAGCAACGGGAGCAACAACGTTATTTTAAAAAGCTC
>JAFGEK010000122.1 GCA_016931625.1 Deltaproteobacteria bacterium
AAATATAATGAAAATTAACAAATAATGAAGGTCATTACGATACTGCTAGAATTAGAAGACAACTTTTATATCTAGTTGTATTTAATTTATGTAATTTATATCGTTTGACACATTTAATTGCATTTAATTGCTTACATCTGCTTTTACCTCCTTTTTAAATGCCATGCCAGGTGCACAACTGATGGCGTTAAATTTGTCAAGAACGATAATTTATTCTGTAATTTCAGTTAGTTATCATAAACTAATTTATGTTTATCCATTTTAATGAAACTCGAATAAATTGCTATTAAAAAGTTATGCCTATCAAATATATGCTACAGTGGCTTTTTCTATATAAGTGAGACAAATGAGCTTTGAACCAAAATTACTAGGTATTCTTTGCCACTGGTGCTCTTATTCTGGTGCAGATAGCGCAGGTTCGGCTCATTTGCCTTATCCACCGAATCTGCATGTTGTGCGGGTTATGTGTACTGGACGCATTGACCCTTCTTTTGTATTGATGGCTTTTGCTCGTGGTTATGATGGTGTCTTGATTTGTGGTTGCCATCCTGGCGATTGTCATTACATTAATGGTAACTGCAAAGCTTTAGCACGTATGCAATTACTTAAACAAATGATGCAACGCTTTGGGATAGATCCAAAAAGACTACGTCTTGAATGGATCAGTGCTTCAGAAGGCGAACGCTATGCACGTTTAGTCACAGAAGTAACTGAGCAAATACGTACGCTTGGTCCCTTAGTAAATCAAACTCAACAAAAAATAGATGAATCAGCCATAGCAAATGCAACAATCAATAAGGACGAAGCATGAGCGACAAATTAAAAGTTGCTATGTACTGGGCAGCCGGGTGTGGTGGCTGTGATATTGCATTGCTTGAATTGCATGAGCAACTTATTAATTTTATTGAACATGTTGATATCGTTTTTTGGCCATGCGTGATCGATATTAAATATAAAGATGTTGAAGCCATGCACGATGGCAGCATTGATGCTTGTTTTATCAATGGTGCCATGCGCAATGAAGAAAACATTCAAGTGGCACAAATGCTAAGGCGCAAAAGCAAAGTACTTATTGCTTATGGCGCTTGTTCTTGTTTTGGGGGTATTGTTGGTCTAGCAAATTTTTCAAATTGTGAATCTTTGCTTACGCGTGTTTACGACACTACTGAGTCAACTATTAACCCAGAAAAAATACGTCCACAATTACGTACCAAGCTAGCTGATGGCACCATTGAACTACCGCAACTTACGGATTATGTCGGAGCGCTTGGTGACTTCGCTTCAGTAGATTACTATATGCCTGGCTGTCCACCAGTCACCGAACAAACTAGCTATGTCTGTAATCTCTTAGCACAAAATCAGTTACCACCACCGCCTGCAATTATTGGTGCGGGTGATAAAGCCGTATGTTTTGAGTGCCCACTTGAAAAACACGACACGAAAGTTGAAAAATTTTACCGTATTATCGATAAAATTCCTGATGGTAAAACATGTTTACTTGAACAAGGTATTATTTGCATGGGGCCTGCGACTCGCTCTGGTTGTGGTGCTCAATGTTTGCAAGTAAATATGCCTTGTCGTGGTTGTTATGGGGCAGCTGGCAATACTACCGACCAAGGTGCAAAAATGGTAAGTTTACTTGGATCAATACTTAAAAGTGAAGACCCTGAAACAATTAAAAATTGCATACAAGATATCACTGATGCCGCTGGTACTTTCTATCGCTTTAGTTTACCTGCATCTTGGCTTCGCCATGCTAATGAAAAAATGACCAAGGAATAGGCGTATATTTTATGGGTCGGGTAATCAAAATAGATCCCATCACTCGACTAGAAGGCCATGGGCGTATTGATATTCATCTTGATGATGAGGGACGTGTACGTAATTGTTTTTTAGTGATACCTGAATTGCGTGGTTTTGAAAAATTTGTTGAAGGTCGACCAGTTGAAGAGTTGCCACGTATCACCAGTCGCATCTGTGGCGTATGCCCCGAAGCGCATCATACTGCAAGCGCCAAAACAGTTGAAGCCGTATATGGAATGCAAATTCCACCGACTGCCGAAATAATACGCCGCTTGCAATACAATGCTTTTGTTGCTGGTGATCATGCAACACATTTTTACGCCTTAGCTGGACCAGATTTCATCGTTGGTCCAAATGCTTCACCGCAAGAGCGCAATCTAATCGGGGTAATCAATAAAGTCGGTAAAGATGCAGCATCTAAACTTATTCGTATGCGTAAAGAAGCGCATGAAGTTGCGCAAATGCTCGGTGGTCGCCCTATTCATCCAGTGGGTATGGTACCAGGTGGTCAAGCTAAAGCAGTCACTCGCGATATGCGAATACGACTAATTGAAATTGGTAAGTTTATGGTTGAGTTTGCACAATTTACTGAGCGGCTTTTCTCAAAGATAGTGCTGAGTAATCCAGCCTATATATCGCTATTACGTTCTGAAAGTTATCGCCAAGAAACTTACGACATCGCTTTAGTTAACGATAATCTCGAACCTGATCATTATAATGGTAAATTACGGGTTACTGATCCGCAGGGCAATGAAGTTCTGTTTTTTACAGGCACCGACTACCGCGAACATCTCGCTGAAGAAGTAGTATCTTGGAGCTATTTAAAATTTCTATATTTAAAAGCCATAGGTTGGGGTGGATTACTTGATGGTATTGATTCAGGAATATATCGAGTAGCTCCACTCGGCATGCTCAATGCTTCAAAACATATGCAAACACCATTAGCCGAAGAACAACGGCAAAAAATGTTTGCTATGCTTGGTGGCCAACCAGTTCATGCAACTTTGGCATTTCATTGGGCTCGTATCATCGAAATGTTACAATGTGCTGAATTAGTATTGGCTTATGCACAAGATGAACGTCTCTGCGATCCTAATGTGCGCGTGTTACCACAACAAACACCGCACGAAGGCATTGGCGTTGTAGAAGCACCACGTGGGGTATTAATTCACCATTATGTCACCAACGATAAAGGACTGGTTGAGAAAGCAAATTTATTAGTCGGTACTGCACATAATTATGGTTCGATAGCACTCGCGGTAAAAAAAGCCGCGCAAGCGGCCCTTGGACCTGGCCTTGAAATTACTGAAGGGATGCTTAACGGTATCGAAATGGCGTTTCGTGCTTATGACCCTTGCTTAGGTTGCGCTACTCATGCGCTACCAGGGGCTATGCCACTTGAAATACGTCTCTATAATATTCAAGGTGATCTGATAAATGCAGTACGTCGGCTCGGTAATGGGGACGGCTCATTGGAGAAACTATGAGCGATAATTCAAATATAATAAAAAGTTTTAAAATCATTCATACTTATAATAATGCTAATAATATGGTGTCTGGCACCACAGAAGGCACCACAGAAGTAACTGAAAACATTAAAGAATCTTTAGTGCCAGACACCGACACTGAAAATTATCAGCCAACTCAACACATTAATCCTGATGGTTTAGTAAATGTGATTATCTGTGAATGTGGGCCAATTATTAAGAATGCGCTAAATCTTAATGCATTGTGTCAAATTTTAATAACAAACCCTGCTGTGCGCTCGGTTCAATGTTATGGTGAACCTTGCTCGATACAAGGACGTAAATGGCTTGTAGAATTTTTAAAACGTGAACCTAACAACCCAACAGTAATTGCTGGTTGTTCCATACGCGAGCAAGGGGTTACTTTTGCAAATGTATGTAAACAAGCAGAAGTTAACCCTTACCTGCTGGTGATGGCTAACATTCGTGAGCAATGTATTTTTGTAACTCCAGATAAAGATGCCGCCCTTAAAAAATCCACACGTATTATTCATGCAGCCATAGCCCGTGCTTGCATGCAAGAAGCTTTAACTGAGCGTACAATCCCGGTTGATTGTGATGTTTTAATTTTAGGTTCCGGTATAGCCGGACTAACTGCCGCCAAAATGCTTGCTAACGCGTCACGTAAAGTAGTTTTAGTAGAAAACTCTCCAGCTATTGGTGGTCGTATACCTATGCTGTCAGAGCTATGCCCTAATTTTGAATGTGCCTCTTGCATGCTTGAACCATTAATGGATGAAGTGTTGCATAACGAACGCGTTGAATTACTCACCAACAGCAATATCACAGAAGTTACTGGTTTTTTAGGCAACTTTAATATTAAGACGATTAGTGCACCACGCCATGTTAACCCAGAAGGATGCTATGGTTGTCACAGTTGCGAAACTGCTTGCCCGGTAGAAATTGACAACGAGTGTGACTTTGGTTTCTCAAAGCGTAAAGCTATTTATATTCCTTATAATGGCGCCCTACCTAACGTTCCTACTATCGACCCTAAAAATTGTTTACGCTCAAAGGGTGAAGACTGCCATGCATGTGCTGATGCTTGCCCTTTTGACAATATAAATTTACAGGCACAAGCTAAACAACATGAATATCGCGTTGGCGCTATTATTGTTGCTACTGGCTTTGAAGAACGACCAGTAGAGATATGGCAAGAAGCAAAATCGATTGTAACACTTATGGCTTGTGAGCGCTTACTAAACTCTGCGGGGCCAACTAGTGGCGAATTCACCATCAACAACAAAACACCTAAACACATAACCTTTGTTCATTGCATTGATGAACAAGGGATAGGCCCAGCAAAAGAGTGCTCAAAAATCTGCTGTTTGGCTATTGGTAAATATATACACACGATACATAAAAAATTACCTAACTGTGAAATGGTTGATTTAATGTGGGAGCGTTGCAGCGGCGGCAAAGGCAGTCTCTCATTTTATGATAAAGCCATTAGTGAGAGTAGTACTAAACAAATTTTATTAAAGCCTACTGATACTCTTGAAGGTATTGAACAAATGGCAGATGGTGCCGTGGTGCACTACCGCAAAGATGGCAAAGGGCAACTACTTGAAACTGACTTAGTTATTTATGCACCAACTCTCACTGGAGTAAAAGCATTACAGAACACCGCGAGCTTATTGCGCATGCAATTAGATGATCAAAGCTTTGTGTTAGCCGACCATCCACGGCTTCGTCCATTTAATACACGCAGCGAAGGTATTTTTGCTGCTGGTGCTGCTCAAGGTCCAAGTGATGCCAGTGAAACTTCTTGGCGTGCCGCCGCAGCTGCGGGCGCCGTGCTTTCGGCTTTAGTACCAGGACGCGAACTTGCTATTAGTCCTGAAAAAGCGGTTGTCGACTCTCAACTATGTGGCGCTTGTCATTCATGTGTACTTACTTGCCCCTATGGCGCAATTAGCTTTGAGGAAAGTGAACATACAGCCAAAGTAAACGAAGTTCTCTGTCGAGGCTGTGGTGCTTGTGTTGCTGCTTGCCCTTCGAGCGCTATAACTGCACGTAATTTCACTGATCAACAGATACAAGCTGAGATTGAGGCTGGGGTTATGACTTAGATGTGAAATTAACTTCTATAACAACTCAATAATTTTCAACACTAGAAACTTTTATAAAGTTATTTTCAATACTCCTTTCACAGCCTGCAATCAAATTACCATGCCACTTTATTTTCATAGTCGAAAACATTGCTGTTGTAGCTGCAATGTCTTGTACACAATCATATTGGCAATATGAATTAGCTTGTTGTTCATTTGGTTCTTGAGTAACAATAAAACAAACCCAATTACCAGCATGATTGGCGGCGCAAACAGAATCGCTTCCCGCTTTATAAAAGTAACC
The DNA here is from genome assembly GCA_016931625.1 of Deltaproteobacteria bacterium. Lineage (NCBI taxonomy): Bacteria > Pseudomonadati > Myxococcota > Myxococcia > Deltaproteobacteria bacterium. The sequence goes on from JAFGEK010000122.1 coordinate 5,685, forward strand.
CGGCTGCCCTATGACTTGATCGCATTCTGGCGATTTACACACTATATCGTTTGAAATAGTTACTAGCTCCCAAGCATCCGCCTTGCCTTTTTGCACAAGCCTGAGCCCGTCGGTTATTGCCCATAATGTACCATTTTTATGAATGATAAATGTTTGCCCGCCACCGGCAGCTACTCGTTGCCAACTACCTGCTGCACCAATCTGCAGGCCTTTAGTCTTAAAACCAAAACGCAATATATGCTCACCTACTTTAACTGTACCAAAGCAAAATAAAGTTCCTGCATTAGTTAACCCACAAGTATGATTAGCACCTGCAACTACCGCCTGCCAATCTTGACGTGGTGATATTTGTGCTAACGTTATTAAAAAATTAGACGCCACAGCAATTTGACCATGCGAGTTATCACCCACACACCAAAGGGTATGATCGTTGCGAATCATACAAACGTGTTTATTACCAACAGCTAATCGAGGTTGTGCTGGTGTGTTTGGATTTTTTAATTGGTCAATGATGCTGTTAAATTGTTGTTGAATACTTGTCTTTATGCTTTCCTCATCAACCACCTTGATCCAATTAATACTATGTCGCGGGGTACTTTCTGGCTTAGCGGCAAATAGCTTCATTTCAATACCGATAGCACTGTCTGTCTCTATAGGCGATTTTAGGTTTTCTAATAATTGCGGAGCCACCCAAATCATTAAAACATAAGGTACATTTAATATATTCGCTAATGCTTTACCACATTCAGCATTGTTACAAATTTGAAATTCGATGTTGGTATTACTTGGAAGATCTCTCCAATATTTGCTTTGCAAAATAATACCAAGTGCTTTTGAAACCTGAAGTTCATTTATTTTTTCAGCTATCAGCTTACTTGTCTCGACTGATAACATCATACTGATATTGGGCTCAATAATAGCAATACTATACGGTTTAGCTTGTAAATAATTAGGCCTCCATAGAATAATGGCAAAAAAGATGGGTGCATAAAGCCTAATTATAAAATTTATCTGCTTAATTGTTAGTGGTAATCTTTTCATATCATACTCTAGTTGTAATATTCGCAAAAAATCATTACCACAAAAAAACCATGCCTTTTTTTAAAACTTCATCTTATAGCATATGCAAGCATATTGATAGTCTTTAGTAAATGCTAGCTGTTATTATTAATTTAATGCTATGTCATTTATCAATATTCTTCACTGTAGGTTGTAAAATGATACGGCGACTGTTTCTTCTTTATTTTTTCTTTACGCAAGCTTGTACTACACAAGTATGGGTAGAGATCGCTTGTGGCCCACAATACTCATGCGCCATTAATAAACAAAAAGAACTTTGGTGTTGGGGTGGTGATAACGACTATCCAGTCGCCAGAGAATGGAAGGAAATACCATACATCGGTGGTCCGCGTAGTGTTTGGCAAAAACTTAAATTAGTTGGTCCAGATACTACTATTAATAAAAAACGAACCCTTATAAACGCTGAGTTAAATGACTGGATTGACCTCAGTGCTGGCTCTTCTATTTGTGCTATTAGTGGCAATGGATCACTTTGGTGTATCGTCGATATGCCAACTACCCATATTGAGTTAGTAGCGCCAGGACCATTTCGCTCAGTTTGGGTAGATCCGCAACAAGAAGATTATACACACCATAATAAACGTACCTTTCAAGGATATGCACTTAAAACCGATGGTTCGTTGTGGCGGTTTATTAAACCTACTCAAAATTCAACATCTGCATGGCAATTTAATGAAGTGAAGCTTTCTAACCCCACTATCAATGTCACCACCATGGCAATCGGCGGTTCACATATCTGCATAATCAGTAGTGATGGTTTAATGTGGTGCCAAGGCCAAAATGCTGCTGGCCAGCTCGGTGTTGGGCATGAAGATGATGTTAACGGTTTGGTACAAGTATTAGGAAAAGATTGGACCACAGTTAGCGCTGGTGACAAGCATACCTGTGCATTAAAAAAAGATAATAGTCTTTGGTGCTTTGGCAAAAATCATCAGGGTCAGGTTGGTGTAGATCAAAAAGAGTCTATTGTTTTACAACCTAAGCGTGTATCAATTGATAATGTAATTAATGTAGTAGCGCGTAATAATACAACTTGCGCAATTACATTCAATGGTGAGCTTTTTTGCTTTGGTTGGTTGCATCGCAACAGTTTTACGGCACAACCGCAACTAATTCCTGGCCAAAACTATGATGCGGTTGCGATTGGCTACATGCATACCTGTATAAAATCGCGTAATGGTTTAGTGCATTGCTTTGGTTCAAACTATAACCAACAATTAAGTGCATCTCCTTCGACTTATGATTTGTTAGCCCCAGGACAACTCGTAAGGTAAAATAGATGAATAAAAGTGTTTATATTTTTTTGCCAATAATTATTGTTTTTACCTGCAATTTTTCTCTTGCGGGGCCCTTTGCAGCCATTTGGGGTAAACATGAATGTGGCTGCAAACATGACCCATTATATCGTAATTGCTATTGTAGTGCTTGCCCAACGAGTTTCTCTGTTTCCAGTTCTGCCATTTTGTCGCCATATAACAATTCTCTTTATGGTGGTGGTGCACTACGATTAGAATATCTTGAGCATATCGGAGCAGGCGCTGGCCGTTTAGCATTAGGCGGACGTTATAGCCACGCACCTGATGCCGTTGCCTCTTGGGCTTTTATTGAAACCGGCTTAATCTTAGTACAGGTCCTCGATGTTGGTGTTGGATTTGGTGCAGCTTTACTTGCTGATAGTAAATCCCAGTTACCATATGGGCCTCATGTAATGATGGGCCTGCGTATTCCTATTTTATCAATTGGTGAGCTTGGATTTTGGCTTGAACCCTATTATCTTTCACGTGCTGTTTTTAATGATAATAAAAGTATATTCGTTAGCGAATATGCCCTAAGCCTTGTAGTAACAAGCTTACCATATACCAAAGAGACTTCAGCAACATCTATTTTTGAAACGGATAAGTGCGAAAAAATTGATGACGCTATACCTATTTCGTTAGGTGGTTTAGTGGCCTATTCAACACAAACAAAACATGTAGTCGGCATTGAAGCCTCTTTAGTGACTTGGCCTTGGTTGAGTGCAGGGCTTCGCATTGGTCCCAACAGCGGTCGGGCTATTTTATATCCATACGCTGAGATTGGTTTACTTAGCTGGCTAATAAATTTAGGCTTTGGCGTAACTATGACTGTTGGTGATCCTGATATCGCTAAAATGTATGCCCATGGCTTTTTAGGAATAGCCTTGCCACTTAATGACCCACATGCGCTCGGCAGTATTAGCACCGGTACTCCTTATATACAATTTTACTACCGTCCGATGCGGGCTGTTGGCAAGCATAGCGATATACAACATGAAGTTGGATTTTTATTCAAAATCATGAATATTGAAACACCACATTAGGGGGTGTCCCTAAATTTTGGACTTAAGAAATTCACGAAAGCCACGTAAACGATGGCCGCGCGCTTAAGCAAAATCATGCAAAAGGCTTGCTTGTGGCAAGTCGCAGGCAGGATTTTTGCGAGCACGCGGTCGCAAGTAGCGGATTTCGTGAAG
>JAFGEK010000123.1 GCA_016931625.1 Deltaproteobacteria bacterium
CGCCAATTCTAATAATTGTATTGGTGTTGCAAATTTTGAATTGGCGGGTTTTCAAGTTTTTATTGCACTTCTAATACTTCTATCGCACCGGTTAAACGACGTTGGCTACAGGTTATCTTAACTTTCTCATTATCGGATAATTTCTCATACTGCTGCTTATCAACATTGGCCACGATATCTTGACCATTATATTTTAAATGTAATTTAATAGGACCAACGATATCATGCGGATCTGTGTTGGCGCTGCCAGTTTCTGCTTGCGACTCGTTGTCTTCTTTATTTGGTTGATATTCTTGCTTAATTACCGTCGCTTCAATCGTAATTGGTTTTAAAGATACACGATCAAACAAGGCAAATAACCCAGCAAATAATAAACCAAATACAATTACGGCACTAAGCGCTGCCATAAGCTTGCTGTTTTTTATTTTTGCTAAATCCATCATCTCTTTCTCTCTGTGGTATAAAACCACCAAAAAGGAAAAGGTGTTAATCTATTTTATTTTATCAGAAAAATTCTTTGCGACATTAAAATCTTAGCTATGCAAATCGCCTACATTGGCTTACAAAAACAGACTATCGGCCTTTAATGTTTTCACAATATCTATTTCCCCTATAGCCCCTATAGCTGGTGCCAAACGTTAAATAAAAAGTATAAAAATATTGTTTCTTAAGAGCTCTCCCCCTGGCGTAAACGCCAAGAAATGCCATAAATGACACAAACGCCAAATCAAGAGCGTTTTCTAATGTTGCCCTTTATCGCGCTTGCTACATCTCCCTCGTCTTCCTTAATAGCTTTCGATAAAAGCAGTATTTATAAATAACTTTAAGTACCGAATCACTGTCGTCTTACTCCTGCATGCGCATGACCGTTCGCTCGCGAGACGTAGCGGCGCTTTGGGCCGCCTGCTTTATGTTGCCCTTTGCTGCGTAAACTTTGGGGGTTAGGTTTGCTTGGGTGTTTATTAAAACCATCAGATGAAGGTGGTTTGCTGCTATTTCTACTATTTTTTGCTAATTGTTGCTGCAAATCTTTAACCTGCGCTTCTAATTGAGTAATACGTGCAAGTGCCTGCTCTAATAAATATTCAAGCTCTTTAATACGTTTATCTCGCGGATCTTCTTGAACAGTCATCAAGTATTGGTAGATCAAATTTTGCAGCCTTTTGCGATCCTAAAAATGCTTGCTTTTTATTATAGTGTAATATTTTTCGCTGGTCTAAACGATGAAAGTACTTTTTGGGATTGATTTTATGCTAGCTTTAGAATGTTAAAGAAACATTATAATTACCCGCGCAACGAAGGTACATCTCTTGAGCGTAACGTCATGTGCCTACACGAGAAATACTGCATTCATTCGGTACCCAAAGCTGTTTGTGAATGTTACTTTTATCGAAGATAAGCCAGCGAAGACGAAAGAGATTTACTGAGAGCGCGGGCTTTACTTGATTTATGACCTGAAGAGTTACAATATTTTATGGTTTGATAATAACTATGCGAGCATCAGAAATTTTATAAGCAATATCGCAATCTGCACTAGCCTGCAGAGCAGCTTGTTTTGCTATGGATATTAAGGTTATTAGTTGTTGTGGTGTTGTAGAAAAGACACCAATTATCCATTCACAGCGACTTTTTCTTTCAAAAATGCCATTTACTGGTAATGCGATTTCTTCACCTGCTGCTATAGCTCTGCTTTGCTCATCTTCTCTGGGGAATAAAATCGTACTCTCACCATTTGCGCTAACACTCAATAGCGCTAAATAAGCTGGCGTAGATGCAGAATAAAAAAATCCTACCCGATCACCATTGCAAAGACGTTCACCTTTGGTTAAACGAAATCGTTTACCCATTCTTTCAATGGCTACGTACAGCTTTTCATTTAAACCCTTATAAATTATATTAGGTGTATTTGATGTAATTAAGTTAAGCCCCGAATCTAACAAATCTGACAATAAAGTTGTAGCACTAAGTACTAATAGTATTACACCACAAGCAAATAGCAGCCCACGTGGCAATAACCAAAATAATTTTTTACTTTTTACTTGGTCGCTGATCTTGTTATTATTGACATTAATAATCTCACGCCAATTTTTAGTTGTTGCCGAACATATAGCGCAGTTTTGCAAATGCTTTTGGGCACTTTGAACCTGTTCTGGCGTCGCGTCTTCGCTAAGTCCTATACTCACTTGCAGTAGGCCTGGACATTCTTCTTCAAAAAATCGTCCTTTTTTTAAACGAAAAGATAGCAAAGTATCTATTTTTTGCTCATCCAATGTATATGGTGAATTAAAAGGCAGGCTCACGACCCACCTCCTGTGTTTCTGCAGTTGGTTTTGTTGCAAATGTTGCTCGCTCAAGACACTTGCGCAAAACAACCATAGTTGAATTTAGCATTCGACCTATATATTGCTTTGATATGCCAAGACGCACAGCTATATCGCTATTTGATAATTCTTCAAAATATCGCATTTTTACTATACGTTGAACTTTAGGGGTAAGTTTATTAAGACAAATATTAAGCCTGGGCATTATTAAATGATATGTTGCCCTATCTTCTGGAGATACTGTATTTAGCGCGACTTGATTTTCTATATGGTAATCATAAGCTGTATCGAGACGTTGTTTTTCTTTGATGGAGCGACGGGTGGCCATCAATTGCAAATAAGTAAGAATAGCTTTAGGACTTTCTAACGTATGAATATATTTAGTTAAAAAATCATCCAACACTTCAACACTTATCTCATTAGCAGAAAATCCCTCTCCTAAAACTTTCATGCAAATGCCATGTACGATAGGAAAATATATCGACCAAAAACGACGATGCGCTTCTTCATCGTTTTGTTTTATACCAGCCATGAGTTCGCTGTTTTCAATAGCGACCATAGCGTCTCCTTATTTGTAAAATTACTTAGTCTTTTTATTAAGAGGCACCCAAAGACAAAGGTAAACTTGAAAAATAAAATTATTCGCACAATGCGATCTCTTTCTTCTAGCCGATTGGTATGCGTTTGTCGTAAAAAAATAATATGTGGGTAAAAACTATAATAACATTATTAGGAATTTTATTTATCATTACCCCCTTATGTGGTCAGGCGGCAGCAATTCGCTATGCGATTATTGTGGGCAGTAACGTAGGGAGTGATGTAGGTTCTCATCCTCCATTACCAAAATTATTACATGCAGAACGTGAAGCAGAAGTATTACGCAATCGTTTGGTCGCTTTATCTAATTTTGACATCACTAATAATCGCATACTGCTACTGCTTGCACCGACGCGAAACGAAGTAATACAAGCCGCTCATCAAATAGCAGAACAAAAACGGCACGATGAAAAAACCTACGGAAATTTTGATTCATTTTTTGCATTCTTTTTTACCGGTCACGGAAAAAGCACAAGATTACTTTTACGTAATGGTCCCTTATCAACCACAGAGTTAGCTTCAATTTTTCGTGCTGTAGGTGCTACTTTTCAAGTTGGAGTTTTTGATGCATGCTCCAGTGGTAGTCTTGAAGAAGCACCACTTACTATTCCTAATACCCCGCCAGTAACTGGTTTGCCTCCTTGGTGGACAAATTCAGCCCCTAACCAAGATGAACATGTCGAGCGTACATATTCAGCATTTGGATTGCCACATTGGTGGCTTAATGGTGTCCCTGCAGTTGATCAAACTAAAACAAAAGGAATCAAACCAATCAGTATCACTAACTTATTTAGCGAACTACCAGGAGACATGCTAAAAACCGAGGGTAGTATTTGGCTCGCCTCAAATAGTGGGAATGAAGTTAGTTATGAAGACCGAAGACTTGGTGGATTATTTACCTATTTCTTTATTGAGGCACTCAACAATGCACCTCGTGATGGCTCTGGTATTACTTTAGAAAATATTTGGAATTATGTTCGTCGAAAAACTTCTGCATATGCTACCGTACAGCAGCGTCGCCCACCACGGCCACAACTAATTATGCATTTAAAGACTAATGCTCCACTATATTTCAGCTTGCCCCAGAAGCGCAGTGCACTTTTAATGTTAAACGAAGACATTGAAGGCGGAGTGAGCATTGAATATCTCGATAGTGGTTTTATTGATACATTACACAAGAGCAAAGGTTCTGCATTAATTTATCAAGTATTTTCAGGCCCAGCTCAAATGCGCATAGTCACATCTGGACGAACCGCATACGAACACAAAGTCGTCTTCACTAAAGATGAAACCTTATCTTTGCCTTAATAACTATCATCAATTATTGCAAATATATTACATTCTTCTCTAATTTTAAAAGATTAAAGTTTACTTAGCCTATCTTCACCACTCTTTTGAAGTAAAGCACGACTAAATAGTTAGTCAAAAAGCCACATAACATCAGAGGAGAATTTGATGCGGTATTTTATTCCGTTTGTATCGATGTTTATACTTTTCGCTTCACCTGCGAAAATTTTGGCTGCTGAAGTTGACTTTCATGGTTATGCTCGAGCTGGCTTGGGTTTTTCGACTAAAGGCGGGGGACAGGTATGTTTTGGGCTTAGCTCTGCTGATAGCAAATATAGATTAGGTAATGAATGCGACTATGTTATCGAACCTACCTGGATTGCTCACTTGGTAAAAATTGGAGACAACCTTGGCTGGGGTAAGGGTTCTGATTGGGGGGTTGTCGTAATGCCCAAGGTTTATAAAGCTTGGCAACAAAATTCATCACAAGCAACTTTTGATGACCTTGCAGCAACCATTGGACAATTATATTTTTTCGCAGATCAGATACCTGAGTTAGCTAATGGCCAACTATGGGTTGGAAGACGCTATTATGATCGCTTACAGCTTGGTATTAATGACCAATTTATAGAAAATGAAGATGGCGATGGCGCTGGTCTTGAAAATATTCAAATTGGTAACGTTCGCTTAAGTCTTGCATTATTACTTAATCCTAATGATTATGGTGCTCAAAATATCAAGCCTTACAAAATCACAAGCCGCATAGTTATTCCTACCTTGCCAAATTCTGATGCCCAAATTTGGTTAGGACTATACTCTCGTTCAGTGACCAATGACGCGTCAAGTGGCCCAAACCCAGAACGAATATACGCGGGAGCGGACCAATATCGTATTGGCATTTATAACCGTTTATATATTGAAACGATTAGAGGCACAAATACAGCCGGAATTAAAACCGAACTCAGCAAAGTTCACCAACTATGGCGAGCTTTTATCCAACAAACTTTTACCTTTAATGTAATGCAAACATCACTAGACCTGTTTAGTGAATATCGCAGTCGTAAAAATCGTGGTAACGAACATGAATCGTGGGGAGATCCACAAAAATGGTTCAGTATTGGCGCACGCACTGATTCGCATATTTATGGCCCCTTTCGTCTGTTAGCAGAATTTGGTCATGATCAAACTATGCAAGACAATAGTGCCACACAACAACTTGATAAATTCACCGTCGCCACCGCGATCAACGCTGGTAACGATGCTTCATCAAGACCAACTATCCGCCTGTTTTACACTTATGCTCACTGGAACGACGCGGCACATAATGCCGGCGGTGTCTATGACTCTGGAGTCATGATTAGCCAAATTTATGGCAATAGCACGTCTGGATCTACCTTTGGTATTCAAGGAGAAGCTTGGTGGTAAATGATTGCCCCCCTTGCCCTTGGCTGGTGCCCCTTGGCTGGTGCCCCCTTGGCCCCTGGCCCCCCTGGCCCCCCTGGCTGGTGCCAAACGTTAAATAAAAAGTATAAAAATATTTTAATCATTCGACATATTATCTTTAAAATAAATACTAAAAATAAACATTGTCTTTTCTTTTTAGTTTAATTTTTTAACTAACAATAATATAATTTTTTAAAATAGCAGATTTTCGCAGATTTTCGACACACCTGCTCATATCATCAAATAAGAACTGACAATTTTTTCAGAATTAAATCTTATTTTCTAAAATTTACTAATTTACCTATGCCGTATTTCGCATCAATGCTTTTATGACCGGTGGCAAATATGAATTAGA
>JAFGEK010000124.1 GCA_016931625.1 Deltaproteobacteria bacterium
ACTCTCTACGTCATGCCCTCGAAAGAGGGCATCCAGTAAAGCCTAATAAAATCGATCAATTACAGAGATGAGATCAAGAGTCAGCTTTTAGTGAGGATATAAGGGCGCGGTACATAAAAAGCTACCATAGCCAAAATTACCACTATCCCCGTTTGTATGGCCTTGTAGGTAATTGTATATTACACGATTACCATCGCAGTTGGCTAGATGTTTGATGTTGGCGATAAACAATTTTTCTTTTTTAGGAATTATTTTTTAGGAACATTATTTTTTAGGAATCTTGTAGGAATCAGCAATATGCGATACGATGTATCTCATGCAAGCAACAACTATGATCCATGTTCGTATTAATGAAAAAACCAAAGCCCGTGCAACCAAGGCACTCGCCGCAATGGGCCTTTCTGTTTCTGATGCTGTGCGGGTAATGCTTACACGTGTTGCATCTGAAAAAGCATTACCCTTTGAGTTGCGAGTACCAAATACTACGACACGTACTGCCATAGCCGAGCTTGATAGTGGTAAAGGTAAAAAGTTTTCTAATGTAGACGAATTAATGAAGGATCTTCATGAGAACGATTGAGAGATCGTCAGCCTTCAAACGAGATTACAAAAGAGAAGCAAAAGGTAAGCAACGCCCTACGCTTGATGACGACTTACAAACAGTTTTAAAAAAACTATTAACTGACCAGCCGCTTGCTCAATTTTATCATGACCACAATTTGAGTGGCAATTGGAATGAGTATCGAGAATGTCATATCTATCCAGATCTCTTGCTAATTTATCGTAAGTCAAACGACAATACTCTTTACCTGGCGCGACTCGGCTCACATAGTGAACTATTCGGCTAATTGACCGCTCGACTAGGTAATAAATATTAACTTTGGTTTTGTCATAATAGCTATCTGCATTGTTAGATGATGCACCATTAGTTGATGCGCACGCCGGTAAATATGGGGAAGTAACCCCATTGCGACAACGGGGAGAAAGAGGTATTCACCTCTCTCTTACCCACTCAAGATCGTAAGCCTCGTCGCTAACTAACTTTATTTAACATTGCCTGCAGTGCTCGATAGTCAACTTTACCCGTGCCCAGCACTGGTATTGCTTCAATAGGAATAACTTTACGAATGTTATGTAAGGCTGATAAACCCGCAGCACGAATACTTTGATTAACTTGGTCGCGAGTTAATTGTGCCACAGTAAACAAACATAATTCAGGGTTAGTTTCGTCAGCCGTGGCTACTACGGCTAACAGAGGTTCTCCACTTGAATCATTAGCAACTAATGATATTAGCACATCTTCGATCGCTGGTAGTGAAACCATTTCACCACCAAGCTTAACAAAGCGCTTAAGTCGACCCACAAAGAAAAGGCTACCACTTTGATCAGCTCGTACTAGATCACCAGTGCGATACCATTGTTTGCCGTTATATTCGATAAAGGGCGAAGATCCGTTATAATTAAGGTATCCAGTAAAAATACTAGGCCCGCGAACCAGTAGCATACCATCGATACCAGTTGTTACAGGCTGATGTTGCTCAATATCAATAATAGCATGTTCAATAGATGGCAGCGGCAAACCAATTGAGCCACGTTTGGGATCGCATTCGCGATTGACACTTACTACCGGTGAACATTCAGTAATACCATAACCCTCAAGCACTAATAAGTGTGGCCAGCGCTTGGCGAGGGTTTCGTATAAACTATCAGGGCATTTTTCGGCACCGGTAACCGCCATACGCAAACTATTGAGTTGTTCATCATTAGCATAACGAGCGACACCCGCTAAAAATGTTGGTGTGCCTACCATTATCGTGGCGCGATATGCGGCAATTATTCGTGCTAAAGCTGCGCCATCGGTAGGATTGGGGAAGTAAACACAAGCAATACTAGTGCAAAGCGGTAGTAAAACAGTACCAGTGAGTCCAAAAGAATGAAATGGTGGCAAAAAGCCTATTATTTTGTCGTCACTATTAAATTGAATAGAATCAACGATGTCACTAAGATTAGTTAACAAATTTTTATGCGATAGCGGTACTGCTTTTGGCAGACTTTCTGAACCAGAAGTGAATAAAACGACAGCAGTATCAGCTATTGTTGTCTGTTGCAAAGAACGCCAAGATAGTCTCGCAGTTAAAGCAGCTTTAAGTTTTGCAGCGATACTTATCTGCTTGCTCATACTATCAAGTAATAAAAATTTATCTTTTACAACATCTAAATCAATACCTTGCTCATTAAGTTTAGTTAGTAAGGGAGAAACAGTAACAACGTGTTGTACGCCCAACATATCTAAACCATGCTTAATATTGCGGGCGCCAGTGGTCCAATTAACCATCACCGGTATTTTACCGGCAAAAAGAGTAGCCAAATAAAGAACCGCAGCGCCAACTGAAGCCGGTAGCATAATGGCAACATAATCACCTGCAAGTTTGGCAAGGTGCGGACGCAGCACAAGAATAGCGGTGATCAAGTCACGATAGCTGCGAGTACCGCTAGTTTGATCTGCAATAATAAGGCGATTTGGATCAAGGGCAGCTTGCTTTAAAAAGGCAGAGGCAATGTTTTCAGCTTGAGGCAGTGCTATTTTAATTGTGCGTTTAGTATACCAAGCAGATGAGATTTTTTTTAATTCAGCACTCACAGATGCTGACTGACCAATGGCTAATAACAATAAATCATTAACGCTATCGAGGTTAATTGGATCAGTACAACTATAGCCAAATTCTTGCTCAACCCAAGCAATAATCTCGGCGCGTGCTAAACTATCAAAGGATAAATCGCGTGAGAGCGACGCTTCGTTAGTTTTAGGTGTTTGCCCAGATATTTCATTAATTTTGGTAAATATTTGCTCACGGATAGTATTAGGAACAGCAGCTTCTTTGGTAATGTTTGTCTTTGACAGTTGTGGTTCAGGTAATTGGTATGAATCACCGCGTTGCCAAAATTTGTAGGGTACATAAAGATTGGGTTGCTGGTTATCGTTATAGAATGATTCAAGATAGTTATTGATATGTTTTTTATCACTATCACGAGGAAAATTATCAGGCTCAACTAACTCGATAGTTACTTGACGTTTGGGCATGAAAAATAAAAAATTGACTAATAGTAGACCAATACCATTAAGCAAAGTGCCAATAAGATTTGGTGGTTTGCCAGAACCCCAACTAAAACGAGAACCCCATAAGCCGCTGGTACGTATCAGTACAATACGACAATATGGAACTTTGGCGAGGATTAATTTGACGGCTTTTTTACCGCCGAGATCTTCGTTATTTGAGCGGCTTAAACGTCCAGCCGGATAAAGCAATAAATTTTCGCCTCGTTTTAAGGTTTCGCTACATTCATCAAGAGCACGGGCGACATCTTGTTTACTGGTGGTTTTATAAACTGCAGGATCTGGAAGCGGAATGGCGCCAAAATGGAGGGCCACCTGTTTGATAAATGGCAAAGAAATGCGGTCTTTATCAGCAAGAGAACGAGGTCGAAATTTACGTAAAAGACTGAAAAAAACTATTACTGGGTCAATTAGCGCCGGATGATTGGGCAAAAATAAAATACCTTTACATCCACGTTCAACAATAGCATTAAGCCCATTTATTTTTATGCGATAGCGTAAAAGCAAAAGTAACCACACTACTGAATAAAGCAAAGAGTTCACAGCTTTATACTCCAATGAAAAAGTTGCAAATGATTATCATTAATTATCAGATTTATCTTTAAGATTTATTAAAAAGTTCATTTGCCTATCCAGGTTTTAAATAACAGCTAATAGATTCATTACCATGCTTGCTATCTGCCACAGCATCGTTATACCTACTTCTTATGGCCTCTACTACATATCGTCTTCCTCGTCAGGTGATTCCAACTGCATATGAAATAAATCTTGATGCCACACCGCGTCGTAATACTTTTAGTGGTGTGCTTGTGCTTAAAGCGCGTGTAATAGTTGCGGCTAACAGTTTTGAGTTAAATGCTATCGATTTAAAAATTTCAGATGTTGTTGCGTATGTTGGCAAAAAAAAATTATGCGGTCGTGTAAAACAACATAAAGAACATGAGAGTGTTGAGTTGATATTTCCACAGCCTTTAGCAAAGGGCAAACTTGAACTCTCGCTCGCTTTTACCGGCAAATTAAACAATAGCATGCATGGTCTTTATTTGGCTAAAGATGGCCCAGAGCGTGCAATTGTTTCACAGTGTGAGGCAACTGATGCACGGCGTATTTTTCCGTGTTTTGATGAGCCCGACTTAAAAGCAACTATTAAATGGACCATTATCACTGATCCAGATTTAACCGTGATTACTAACGGCGTGCAAAAAAAGGTTAGTAAAGGTCGAAAAAAACCCATTCGGGCCACCTATTTTTTTAAGCCGACCCGCGTGATATCAACCTATTTAGCAGCGGTAACTATTGGCAAATATGTTGCAACACCAGTCAAACGTATTGCGGGCATTTTGTGCCGTGCGCTTTGTGGTGAAGGTAAACTTGAACAAACTTCATTCGCCCAAGAGGTTACGGCTTGGGTGTTGCCCTGGTATCAAGATTATTTTGGGCAAAAGTATAACTATCAAAAGCTCGATCAAGTTGCAGTGCCAGGCTTTGATGCGGGCGCGATGGAAAATGTTGGCGCCATATTTTACCGCCAAAGCCTTTTACTTATGGATGCTGGGGCTACTAGTTGGCAGGCACAAAAGCGAATCGCCGAAGTTGTCGCTCATGAAATCGCGCATCAATGGTTTGGCAATCTTGTTACCATGTGCTGGTGGGATGATTTATGGCTTAATGAAGCTTTTGCCACTTGGATTGCCTTTAAGACTATTGATCAATTTAAACCCCATTGGCGCATCTGGGATGAATATTTGCAATCTAAAGAAACCGCTCTTGATGCCGATTCTTTAGTTAACACCCATCCAGTATACACACCGGTACAAAGTCCCGCTGAAGCCACTGAACTATTTGATGTTATCACTTACGAAAAAGGCGGTGGGGTGCTGCGCATGATTGAAAGTTACATTGGCGAAGAAAATTTTCGCGAAGGTATTCGCCAATATCAAGCAGCTTTTAAAAACGCTAATGCTACCGGAAAAGATTTATGGCAAAAATTGGCGCATGCATCATCGCAACCTGTTGATGAGTTAATGCAAGGTTGGATTAATCAAAAAGGATTTCCGTTAGTAACAGTAAATGCTAGTGAAGTTAATAATTGTATAGTATTGCATATTTCACAGCGGCGGTTTTTTGCTAACGCCAGTGAAATGCAAAATGAACATGAGCAACTTTGGCCTATCCCCTTAATTATTCGCTATGGCAGCGGTAATGGTTCAGCAGTTCATCGTTTGGTTTTACATAAACATGAACAAACAGTGACATTACCAAGTGACACAAAAGCTGCGTGGATTTTTGCAAATGATGGTGCGACAGGTTTTTATCGGGTCAAGTTAGCTGATGATTTGCTTGATGATTTGCTTAAACATGGCATCGATAGTCTCGACCCTGCTTCACGCATGAGCCTGATTGAAGATCAATGGGCATTGGTAAGGGCAGGACTATCTGACATCGAATGTTTTATGAATATAATTAAAGAATTTCGCAATGAACGTGATTATCTCGTGGTGCGCACTATTGCTGCGCGTTTAGCGTATTTTGAACAACGCTTGGTACGTGATGAAGACCGCGAATTGTTACGTGAGTTTGTACGCTGGTTATTTACTGAACAGCTTGAAGATTTGACTTGGGATACTGAACCCGATGAAGATGAAGCACGAGCGGTGCGTCGTGCTGCAGTGATTCGGACGCTTGGTGATGTTGGTAGGGATGTTTCAGTTTTAGAAGAAGCCGAGCGCCGAGCTCAAGTTGAAATGCAACAACCAGCAAATATTGATCCAAATTTAGCAGGCGTTATCGTTGCACTTGGGGCTTTGCGTGGTGGACGCGAGCGTTTTGATAAATATATGCATGTTTATCAAGATCGAAAAAAACAACGGACCGCACCTGAGTTGCAAGCGCGGTATTTAGGGGCGTTATATTATTTTGAAGATACTGAAGCTATAGATATGGTTTTATCTTCATGTTTAAATGGGTCTATACCGCAAGAACAACTACGTCTGGTGTTGATACCATTGTTAACGCGCAATGCGACGCAACGCACCGTATGGGAGTTTGTCAAACAACACTGGCAAGACATTGGTACCCGTGTTGGCCTTATGGGCGTGTCAAGATTAGTCGAGGCCACGGGTGCCCTGCCAGTAGAATTAGCCACGGATATTGCAGAGTTTTTTAAGAAGCATCCTGTTGATGAAGCCAAACGTGCTCTTGCAAAAGCGCTTGAGGCATTGGAGTTACGCAGAGAATTAATCGAGCGTGAAGCATTACGCTTATCTGATTGGTTGCAAGAACGCTCTTGGATAAGTATAAACGAGTAGAGTTATGGCAAATAACAATCAAGCAATAAAACCCAAAAAAGGCGGATCAAATTCTGGCAAAAAGAACACCGCAGATGAAGTAAATAAAATTATTTGTCAGAATAAACGTGCTCGTCACGATTATACGATAACGCGTTGTCTTGAAGCAGGTTTAGTGCTGCGTGGTACTGAAGTAAAATCATGCCGTGAAGGCGGTGTTTTGATCCATGAAGCATATGTGCAAGTAATTCAAGGTGAAGTATTTTTAATCAATAGTCATATAGCCGAATATCGCCAAGGCAATCGTTTTAATCATGTACCTGATCGTTCGCGTAAATTGCTTTTACATGAGCGAGAAATTGCAAAACTAGAAGTAGATTTAAGGCAACGTGGGCAGGTAGCGATACCCTTAAAAGCGTACTTTAAAAATGGACGTGCCAAACTTGAAATTGGTATTGGCACAGGCAAGAAAAATATTGACCGCCGTCAAGATATTAAAGAACGCGAATGTAAGCGTGATTTGCAACGTACTATGAGGCGTGCTCGTTGAAAAAAAGCAATAAATAATTTATTGGTAAATACTAATGGTGATTTGCGCGAGTCGGAAAATTACCTTCTAATGCAGCTTTAATAATAGTTAAGACTTCCGGTGAGAAATCTTGAGTTGCCATCCAGCGTAAATAGTCTGGGTTTTCGTCTACCATTGCTTGTAAAGATCGGTGGCGATGTTTGCCAAAACCCAAAACGGCAACATTGTCTTTCCAAATTATTCTACCATTAGGATCAAGCCAATCAGAGTTAGTGGGGTGGCACAACTCATATAAAAGATCAACAGATGTTGGTAAATCCGTATAGCGTGCCACTTGGGCGACTAAAATATCAGCGGCAGCTTCAGCATCAGCTTGAGCGCTATGAGCGTGATTTAGTTCTGCACCACAATAAAAACGATAGGCGGCACTAAGATCTCGCGCTTCTTTCATTGTATAAATGCGTCGCGAATCAATGACCATTGTCGGATTTTCAGGATAAGTAATATTAGCGCGTGCAAACTCGTGTTGTAATATGGGAAGATCAAATTTTTCGATGTTAAAGCCGGTTAAATCGCAATTACGTAAAAATATTAATAATGATGGTGCCATTGAGGTAAAACTCGGTGCTGCAGCAACATCGTTATCACTAATGCCGTGTACTGCTGTTGCTTCAGGCTTAATTGGTATTCCAGGGTTGATTAAGTGAGTGCGAATATCACGTTTGCCATGCGGCATTAACTTTACACAACTTATTTCAACTATACGGTCATTAACGGCATCTAAGCCTGTAGTTTCAAGATCAATAGATACAATCGGTCGAGTAAGAATAAGTGTGCGTTCGGACATGAATTAAATTTTTCTTACAGCCAATCAACCCCAACCAGAGCACTTAGTAACCAGCCAGCGCCGCCGCGTGCAATCGAGCCGGGATTATCAGGTAAAGCATCAAGTACATTAGTACTATCAATGCGAAGTTTTTGGTTATTATCAAATACCAAACCTAAAGCATAAGGAGAATAACCAATCTCAATACTTATCGGCCAATTATCAACCCCAAAATATTTTATGCCAACTGCGGCGCGAGTTTCTATTAAACCGCCTTTGGCATTTACGTTAACGGTGCTTCCAGAAGTGGGCTCAAATTTTTTTGAGTAAGCATATGAAAGAGCAAAGCCAACCGATAGATAAGGAAAGAGGTTAAATTCATCGATTGTCCACCCATAGTTAATTGGGTAACATCCAAAACCTATGGTTTTAAATTCACTTGATAAGCCAATAGGCAATTCAAGTTTGGTAAAATAACCATCACCTCCCAAATGAAAACTTGGAATGATTTGTAACATGCCAGTATTAAGATTTAGATCCTTCATTAAATAATGTGGTTGTGAAGTACCATTGGTTTGGTTGTATTCATCAACCTTTTCATTAACATTATCAAAAGCTTCTTTAAGTTTATCACCAGCATAAGGCACTTTTGCTGCTTTTAAATTTATTTTTTTATAACCGAAGCGTATTCCAAATCCAGCCCAGCCCATTTCAAAGGCATTAGCTGGTTGCGCTGCAAGAGATAACCCAACGACGCTAATGCAAGCTAAACAAAAGCCAATGTTTCGCACCATATAGGTTTTCTCCTTGTTCGCAAATACCGTACTAAATTTCTCGTAATAATTAAAGACGCAGAATACAGCTACATATAAAGCATTTATGCTTTTTAGTAATAATAGCCTGTTTTTACCCAATTTGCCTGCTTTGTTTTACCGTCTTCGTTTCTTTTTACCTTTCTTTTTCTTTTTCTCTTTTTTATTAGCAGCAGCGGTAGATTTACTCGCCATATTCCATTCTTGTTCTAATTTATCGCCTTCACTTTCTTCAATAGCACCACAAATATTTACCAAATCGGCAAATGGAATTTCACCGCTATTTCGTTCATCAGCAAGAGTTAACGTGAGCGCATGTACCTCATCTTCAGTAACTTTTGAACAAAAGAGTGAAAAAGGAATACGATAACGCAGTTCACCCCATTCATAAGGAGATATTTGGGTATTGATATAATCAGCCCCAAATTGTGATTCGACATTTTTTAATAGTTCTTGTTTTTTATCTTCGGGTATAAGAACCCATTGTTGGCTCTTGGCGGCAAGACTGCCTTTGGCAATTGTACGGCGTGCACGAAGCTGATCAATGGCCTCAATTTGATATTTTATCGGCTTAGTATGCGAGCCTTCAGCTGCAGGTTTATCTAGCATGATTATGCGTCCGATTAAGGCTTTACGTGAATAAAATTGCTCAACCCTTGGACGTTTGTAGTTTGGTGGTGGCAGCAATTCTTGGTTTTTTTTAGTTGCTGCTTCATCACGCATCTTAATGAATTGGGCTGATGGTTCTTTTGCCCCTAAAATTTTGGTAGTTAACGCCTGCGGACCAGTAGTGAGATATTCAATTGGTAGTACATACGTAAGATTGTCACCTAGAGTGAAAGCAAGCAAACCAACCAAACGGCCATCAGGACCAAAAACACCAGTGCCTTCATCATTTTTTGGCGGTATAAAATCGATCTCCATATAGGCGCGTCCTTTATGGATACGCCAGGCGGTAAATTTAGCGGTTTTTAACGCAACTGTAGTGCCATCTTCACCACTTTGTAGGGTTAAAATATCACCCGGTTTTAAAGTGCTACTATTGCCAATAGCAGCCCCGTCGAGTTTGGCATTACGCGCAATTAAAACGCCAAAATTACCATCACGCTTTTGTAACCCGGCGTTAACTGCCTTACCTGCATGAATAAATTGTGTTTCACCAGTGGAAGGCACTAAACTGACATCACCAATTACATGCTCGTCGGTTATTAATACTCCACCACGACCAGTGAAACCATTAGTGATTTGAACAGCATAGGCCTTTGCGGCTTCTTCGGGGGTTTGGGTTTTGGTGCAACTGACTATAACCAAGCAAAAAACTAGTTTTAGGTATCTGTGCATCCGTGTCCCCTTAGGTTTGGTTACTATTGTAGAGACACTTGCTATTTACGGCAACGGTTAATGCTTGCTTAATTGACAACTTTAGTTTAGGCGAGCATTCCAACAAGTCTTCGCGAACTAGGAGTTCAATCATGGTGAAGCGTATTCATAATTTCAATGCTGGTCCAGCAGCTCTTCCTCTACCGGTACTTGAACAAGTACAAAAAGAGCTACTCGATTTTCAGGGCAGTGGTATGTCAATTATGGAAATGAGTCATCGTTCAAAAGTTTACGATGCAGTGCATAATGAAACCATCGCTAATATAAAGAAGTTATTAGGTATTGGTGATGAGTATTCGATTATATTTATGGGTGGTGGGGCACGCAGCCAATTTGCTTTGGCCCCGATGAATTTACGCGGCAAGGACGGATTCGCTCAATATGCGATTACCGGTAATTGGGCAGAGGGTGCCTTTAAAGAGGGTAAGAAGCTGGGTGATGCACGTGAGATCTTTTCGTCAGCGGCTAGCAAACACGATCATGTCCCTGAAGAAGGTACTATAAAAGTTGATCCCAATGCTGCCTTCTTTCATTACACCAGCAATAATACGGTTGAAGGAACGCAATGGCATTATGTGCCTGATACCGGATCAGTACCTCTAGTTTGCGATATGTCGTCAGATTTTTTAAGTCGCCCATTTGCAGCTAATCGTTTTGGGCTCATTTATGCGGGTGCGCAAAAAAATATTGGTCCCGCTGGAGCTGTCGTTGTGATTATTAGAAAAGACTTACTGGCTCGCTCATCAGATAATTTGCCTGATATGTTTAGCTACGCCAAAATTGAAAAGCAAAACTCGTTGCTAAATACCCCACCGGTCTTTGCTATTTATATTATTGGGTTAGTGGCCAAGTATTTGCTTGGGTTAGGTGGTCTTGCAGGCATAGAGCAACGCAATAAAGAGAAAGCCAACCTACTTTATAACGCTATTGATGAGTCAGGCGGTTTTTATAAACCGCATGCGCAAAAAAATAGTCGCTCGTTGATGAACGTTACTTTCCGGCTGGGTGCTACTGAATTAGAAGAGAAATTTATCGCAGCGTCCAAACAAGCAGATATCGAGGGAATTAAAGGCCATCGTTCAGTTGGTGGCATGCGCGCTTCAATTTACAATGCGGTATCGCTTGATTCAGTTAAAGCTCTAGTTGATTTTATGAGTGAGTTCAAAAAACAAAACGGTTAGTGGTTTTATTACTGTCGATCCAATAGAAATTTCTTTTTTTTAGTTACTCTAAGCAGACATGGAAATTTATGAGGTCGCACTCACCATGTTGCTCCATACAATTGACAAATAGCAACTATTGTCATACGCTATGTATGACTATTTTTCTGGAGCAGTTATGCGTCGTTTAAATGCTCGCCTTGATGAAGAATTTACTAAGAAATTTGAATTAATAAAAAAAAGAAATGCCATGAATGATTCAACAGCGATAAAAGCGGCTATTGATTATTATTATCAACATGTTTGTAAAAAAGGTGCTACACCAATAAAAGAATTATTAGCTGATTTTATTGGCTGTGCTGAAGGTAGCACAGAGTTATCAAAAAATTATAAAAAATTACTCAATTCAACCTTAAAACATAAATTATGATTATCGCCGATACTGGTTTTTGGTTAGCTTTAGCAAACCGTAAAGATAAATATCATTTACAAGCAGTATCTACCTTAAGGCAAATAAATGAAGACTTAATTACAACATGGCCAGTTTTTACTGAATGCTGTCATTTATTATTAACTCGTTTGTCATCTGATGCGCAGATAAAATTTATTCGCTCTATTATGGCAGGCGCTGCAAATATTTTCGCAATAAAAAATGAGCATATGCCACGAATAGCAATGCTTATGGAAGAGTATCATGACCTGCCTATGGATTTGGCTGATGCTTCGCTTGTTATTTTAGCAGAATGCTTAGGTTCTGGAAGAATTTTATCAACAGATCAACGTGATTTTCATACTTATCGATGGAAATCGCATAAACCTTTTAAAAATTTGCTTCTATAGTACCATATCTCAATCGTGAAACTTTTAGTTGATATGAATTTGGCACCAGAATGGTGGGGCTCTTGTACGGCTTTAAGTGGTGCACCTTGCATTGCCAGTCGTGAAGCAAAGGTATGATGTAGCGTAACCTACCTTCCAAACACGCAAATCCAAACGCAGTTGACTTTTATTATGTTTGCCGTATAAATAAATTATATACGGCAGGAGATGTTTATGTACACCAAATTAACTTTACGTATTGAAAAAGATATAATTGATAAAATAAAATTATTTGCAATGACTAACCAACAAAGCGTGAGTAGCCTTACTGAGAATTTATACAAAGAAATTATTGAAACAGAATCGCCAGAAAAGATGGAGTTATCACCAATCGTTAGAAAATATAAAGGGATCATTAAGAATAACGACATTAATGACCGTGAAGAAATTACCAAATACCTTACAAAAAAACATAAGTGAAGAATGAAGAAGGTTTACTTAGACTGCAATATAATTCTTGATTGGCTTATGGATAGAAATCCTTTTTCTATATACGCCTCAAGACTGGTGACATTAATTGAAACAAAAAAAGTAATTGGTTATGTTTCACCATTAATACTTGCTAATACATATTATATTTTAACCAAACAGTACGATAAGAATGTAGGATACATGTTTTTAAAAGATTCTTTAAAAATATTTAAAATATTAGAATTAACTGGTGAAATAGTGAGGAATGCCTTAAATTTTAAAAACATTGATTTTGAGGATGATCTACATTATTTCACCGCACAAACCCATAAAA
>JAFGEK010000125.1 GCA_016931625.1 Deltaproteobacteria bacterium
AATGCGCTATATTCTTGCCCACGGCGTAAAAGAAGGATTAGTTGCAAAATGTAAACAATGGCCGGGGTTAAGTAGTTTGCCTGAGTTAACTGATGGTATAAAACGAAGTTTTATTTGGCCAAAAGCATTAAGCACCACGGCAAATAGCAGTATTGAGCGGCATAAAGAGAGCAACAATAAAAAAGAGCAAGAGAATTCGTATGCTTTGCATATTACCCAATTACCATGTTTTAAGGGCTACCATAAGACACAAGTTAAGGTGATGAAGCAACAGGTTGTCGAGATAGAAGCAGAATATTTAATGCAGCGTAGGGGCAAAGCAATATTAGGCAGAGAAAAAATATTAGCGCAACATCCACATGATAAGACAATGAATATAAAACGGAGTCCTCGTCCTTTATGTCATGCAACGGCCAAAGACGATATTGCGAAGTATAAGGATGAGTACAAGGAATTTGCCACTAAATATGCCGAGGCATCAGAGCAGTATCGCAAGGCTATACAAAATCAAGAGACAGAAGTTGTGGCAAAGTTCCCGGATTATTCTTTTCCCCCGCCAATAATTGGACTTATGGTATTGGTGAAGCATGCAGTTATGTGGCGCAATACGGTATAGGTTGATTCGGTTCAGGTAGCTCTAGTTCAAAACGAAATAATATTTTGTTGATTTGCCTTAAAAGGGTATTGATGACTTAGAGAACATCTATGAATAAGTATATTTATATTAGCAATATTATAAAATCTACAGACATAAATTTATATTAATACATAACAACAGAAGCAATATTCAGCATAATTATGGCCAAATCGCAGTTTAATTTGTCTTTAATGAAAATAATGATGACATTATTTAGCACAGAAGCTAACTTTCATGCCATTTAGTGATCAATATATCGTTTGACACTTATGATTGAGACACTTATGATTGAGACACTTATGATCGGACAGCTTCATGCAATTACGATCTTTTTCGATTACCGTGATACTAGCTTATTGACAAATCTGTTCTATAAAGTGCAAAAAATAGAATAAGTAGATATACTGGTTTAAGGAGATGATATGTCTGCGGGAATAAGTAATACTAATGGCAATACTTTTTTCAGCAGCTTTTGGCACAAAGCTAGCCGGTTCATGTTCACTGGCATTTCCAAGCCGACTTCGACCAGCGTGCCGCTGCCTGAAAAACAAAGCTATCACGCTGAAGGCTTGATTAAAGATGATGCACAATTAAGGCTGCATAAACTTACTCACGATAAAAATCCTTTTTCACCACAAGATAGTCTTACCCCACCAGATTCCGCGAATGCGGCGACCGTGAAAACCGCACCGATGGCTACCTGCGGCTCTACCGTTTCTGAATGGTTGACGTCTACGCCCGAGATATTTATGGTTACGGATCATATTGCTACCAATAGAAATAAGATGGAGGTAGAAATCTCGCTCGGCGGTCGTAAGCCGAATTGGTTTATTCAAATCAAAATAGTTAATTTCAAAAAGATCAAGCTACTCAAGCTACCCATACTATCGTCATCCTGGAAAAGAGAAATCGCACAAGTAGCCATACCTGACAATGTGTGTTTAAAGCTGAAAACCAACCAACCCGGTAAGCAAATAAACGTTGAGTATCATCTAAGCAATTTTTGCGAACCAAGCCATACCTGGAAACTAGCTATCGATTCTCTGTCGGATGATCTCAGGCCCATCGGCATCAATGCTATATATTTTAAGTGTTACAACAATAACGTCGGCATGGATAAGCCACTGATAATCGATTATCAGCACCGTAACTAAAAGTAACACTACGGTCAGCATCCTGCTAAACCACGGTGCCTCTATGATCAGGGCGGTCAAGTAAAAAGTATTTTGTAGTTGCATTTGATTTTTAGGCGGAGCCCTGGAGTTTTGAGTTTTTTCACCAAAGTATCGAAGCCATGAAAAAATATCACAAACACGAATCATGCCTCTATTCGGGCTCAACTGCCCCATTTTATGATTTGCAACAATGGCCCCAAACCAGACGACGACCTTTAAGGTCAGGCACCAAACTTAGGTCCAAAGTTTTTTTCGTGTTAGTAAAACTTTTCATGACGATTCGTTACTTCTCCACAAAACTTACTTTTTCGCTTTATTTAAGCCAAATTTTCCAAACGAGCCTTATTTGTTAATATATTTTTTGATTTTAATAAAAGCTTAGTTCCACGAACAATAAGTCGAGCATCAAATGGCTTTTGATCACGCAACAAAGCCCAACATATTCTCGCTAATCTATGCGCCATTGCCACAATGGCAATATTGTGTCCTTTACGCATAGCTAAACGAATATATTGTTTATGCAATGGATGGTTTTTACGTCGGGAATGTTGAGCTGCCTCTACCAACATTGTACGTAGAGGCCGTGGCCCTTCTTTGGTGATGTGACCAAATCGTTCACGCTCTGCCGAATGATAGGTTGTAGGCACTAAACCAGCGTAGCTCGCTGCATGTTTGGCGTTTTTAAAACGAGTCGGGTTGTTGTAATAGGCAAGACAAGTTAACGAAACCAGTGGTCCAACACCTGGCACAGTTTTTAAGCACTCAATCTGTTCTGCAAATTTTTTACGATAATTCTCTAAGCTGCTTATCAAGCAAAACCACTTCGTTATTGGCTGCAATAAACATTCGTTGATGAGATTGTATTCTGTCTCTGAGTTCAGAGCTTAGCTCAGGTATTTTTGATAAAGTCTCAAATGCTTTTTCGTTACGTAATTTTATAGTTAATCGACCGAAGCCTTGTTTTCGCAGTGCGCTTTTAAGGCTGAGTACTTCAGCACTACGCAAACGGACGAAATGAGAGCGTAGTGTCAGTAAATCACGGATGCGTTGAATATCACCTTCAGGCATAATCACTGTGCTAACGTAGACATCACGACGTAGGCCATCACAAATCTCAAAAGCATCTCGTGCATCATCTTTTTGCCTCATGCGTCGAGCTTTGCGACGTACTTCGCGAGCGTCAATAACAACAGGAACCAAACCGGCTTTAGCTAATTCACGTGCTACAAATATTGTTGTTGTTCCGGTTTCTAAACCAACACGAGTACCAGCAGACAATTTGTGTTTACGAGCAAAAGCTTTAATTGCTTCACCTGAAGTTTCAAATTCACCACTGGCAATTACTTTTTCGCTGTTGTGTTTTTGAATACAAAATGTACAACACTTGCTCAAGAACATCGATTCCGGCGATAAATGTCATGGCTGTTCCCTCGAATTTTTGGGGCACTAAACCCTCGTTTGGTTGACCCCGTTGGTTTTACACCTAACACGAGAAGAGTATAACTCGACTCGCGAGGGGGCAGCCCTGATCATATTAACCAGACGATATAAATATTATATATTATAGGTAGTTAAGCTTATCTGGTGCTGTTTTAATTAGGGCAAAATAAACTTGACTAATCGACGCTGTAGTCAAGTTTACATCATAAACTTGACTAATGATGAATATTAATCAACTATATTATTATGCCAAGGCTTGTAATAAAATCGTGGCCGGCTAATCCTTATGCACTAGGTGGCAAGTCTGAACGGCGCGCTATTCGCTATCGTGCATTCATTCCAGATTTAATTGCAGATAAGCAATTTAATCTACCATCTAATATTGTTACAGATGTATCGAATGCTGAGAGGTCTATTGCGGCCTTAAATCTGAATCCACCCAATATAACTAATCTTGAAGTATTGGCCAGGCGTTTATTAAGAGCAGAATCTTTAGCTTCATCACGTATTGAAGGACTTGTGCTTTCGCAAAGAAGACTTGCTAAAGCTGAAGCTAATGAATCTAGCAACAGAGATGAAACAGCAAAATCGGTTTTAAATAATGTTTGTGCGATGGAGAAAGCTATCGAGTTAGGGTGTGAGTCTCATACAATTTTATTAAACGATATTTTATTATTGCATAAGATACTTATGCTTGAGACCACTACACCTGACATAGCTGGTAAATTGCGTGATAAACAAAATTGGATAGGAGGTAATTTTTATAATCCGGGCAGGGCTGATTATGTCCCACCTCCACCAGAAGTTGTTAATGAGCTTCTTTATGATCTAGTTATTTTTATTAATCGTACAGACCTTTCGCCAGTTGTTCATACGGCATTAATACATGCCCAATTTGAAACGATTCATCCATTTGCTGATGGCAATGGCCGAGTTGGTAGAGCATTAATACACGTAGCACTCAGACGTCATGGTATAACGAATAGATATGTGCCTCCGGTAAGTTTAGTTTTGGCTTCTGATATAAAAAATTACGTTATAGGGCTTACTGCGTTTCGCGAAGGAAGTTTTGTTAATTGGATACAAATTTTTGCAAAGGCATTGCATAAGGCTGCAATAAAAGCTTCTGAGCTATCAGTAAAATTAGCACAGCTACAAGAATTATGGCGCAGACGAGCGAGCTATCCTCGCAACAAATCTAGCACCGATTCACTTATTGAAGAATTGCCTGCATATCCAATTATTACTTTAGCAACGGCGCAAAAAATATTAAATAGATCAAAACAAGCCGTTAACGAAGCTATAACAAATTTAGCCAATTGTGGTGTTATTAA
>JAFGEK010000126.1 GCA_016931625.1 Deltaproteobacteria bacterium
AAATCTTATATTTAAAAGCATAAAAAAGATCTCTCACTACGTTCGAGATGACACCCATGTTTCGCCAGTATTTATTGAGAACTTACGTTTTATGTATTTCGCAACTTAAGCAAAATCTCAACTATCTCTGCAAATCCTTCACCGCCATTTTTACTGGCGACATAGCGTGGCAAATAGTTCATACTGTCACTAAATTTATCAATATTGGCCACTGCGCAAGCATAGGGAAAATAGGCAAACATCGGTTCATCATTGGGTGAGTCTCCGCAAAATACCCACTCTTCAGGATTAAGGCTAAAGCCTAAAATTTCGCTAATAAATCTATGCGTCATTGATAACTTATCATAATCGCCAAACCAACCATTTACATGAATTGAGCTAATTTTCGCACGCGCTCCGTGACTTAAAAAAATATCGCGAATTTGCTGTGCTGCTTTTTGATCAAGAATTGGTGGCTCTTCTGCATAATCAATTGAAAAATCTACTAAACGGTAGGCTTGATCTGGAGATATTCTGGTATTAGGCACAGTTGCTAATATTTCTTGTGCAATTTCTTCAAGACGTTTTTGACCACTGTGATCAACATTAGGATGAAACTCACAGCAAAGTTTGCCTGCTTCTTCATAAAAAGCAAACGCGCCATCTTCACCCACTACCCCAGAAACCGGCCATTGCCGTACAATTAAATCACACCAACCTGCTGGTCGCCCGGTAACTGGAACTACAACCAAGCCAGCCTTTCTAAGATCCCATAATGCCTGATATGCACTAGCAGATAATTTGCCTTTCAATGTTAAGGTATCATCAATATCACACAATACCCCCTTTAGATTATGAGCAATTGCTGATGGAAATGAAGCTATTGATTGCATTGCCGTATCTTTCTTTTGTGCAAACTTTACTTCACCCAATACGATTGCTATGACGGCGCACTAATGGCTGCCGTAAAATCAAGACAGAGTTTATGAGGCTTACGTATGATTTCTCATAATGCCTCACAAAATTAGTCGGTTAGCTACTCCCTACTAAATGAGGGAGTGACGCATGCTAAATATCTTGCGGCATCTGCCTTAATGGAGTTTTTATTATGCGCAATTTGTTAATATCTTTACTCATCTGTGCCGTCATCGTGGCGATACTCAGCCTTACCGGCATATTAAATACTTATGAAGCTATTGTGCCAGGTATTATAGCTTTAATCGCAAGCTATTTTGTATTAATGCGCCGTACCTTAAAACGGGTTGAAGCTATTTTTTCACAAGCAAGTAAATCTCTATCAAGTTCTCCCCCTAAATTAGATCTTGCTATTTCAACTATTGAAAAAGCTTATACTTTTTGTGTATGGCAGTTTGGTGTCCGTAGTCAGGTCGATACTCAGATCGGGGTGATTTATTTTTTACAGCAAGATTTTAAAAAATCTCTTCCTTATCTTGAGCGTTCATTGGGTTTTGGTTACTGGCTAGGCGGTGCCATGTTAGGCGTTATTTATTACAAAAAGAAAGATCACGCCTCTATGCGTAAAACTTTTGATATTATTATCAAGCGCGCCAAAAAACAAAGTTTAGCTTGGAACCTATATGCTTATTTATTAACCCAGATTAATGACCGCCCAGCAGCACAGGCTTTATTAGCAATTGGTGTTAAAAAAACTAAAAATGACCCTAAAGTAGCTGAAGCCCTACTTGCTGTGCAAAACAACAAAAAAATCAATATGCGTTCATATAAAGAGCAATGGTATCAGTTTCATCTTGAACGGCCACCACCACAACAAGCTTTTATTCCCGGAGGACGTGTATCACGTATTGAACGCCGTGGTCGTTGGTAAAGATTATGTCGTTGGTAAAAACTATATTGATTACTTATGCTCTTGCATTTTTAAGCTCGCTAATTATAGTATGACCTTGAATATTAAGTTGGCCTAATCATCGTTGGTAGAGGCATGGTTTCCCTCCCCCCCCAACCTTTGCCTAACGGTGGTTAGGCCTTTTTTTACGCAAATATCTTGGGTATTAAGCAATTCAGTGTGTAAAATCTTAAAGATATGCATGCTGTCGCGTTAGCAATAATTTTTTCGACTTTACCGACTCAAACGGTCGCCAACGATACTCCTGCAAGTATGGCCGCACAAATAGACGAATTGCTCAATACCGAAGTCCTCTCTGGAGCGAAAGTTGGGGTCTATATAAAACGCCTAAATGATGGTCGTGAGTTATATACCCGTAATGCCGATACTTTTTTCATTCCAGCATCGAACATCAAACTTATTACTTCTGCGGCAGCGCTCCATTATTTCGGACCAAGCTATCGTTTTCTTACTGAGGTTTATTTTCTACCCAATGGAGAATCAAAACAAAGTGGCGATATAATTATCAAAGGTAACGGTGATCCTCTATTTACCTATGAGCGTGCTTGGTATCTCGCTTCGCGTATTTACTATGCTGGAATACGCACCATCGGAAATATTATTGTGGATGACAGTTTTTTCCCAGGACCGCATATGGCTAATGGTTGGAAAGAAGACCATTCAGATTATGCTTATATGGCTCCAAATGGTGCTGTTTCAGTAGGCTTCAATACTGTTTTGATCCATGTACAACCAAACTCTATTCCCGGTGCCTTAGCACGTGTCATTGTTGAGCCCACATCTAACTATGTCACTTTAGACAATGCAGCCACTACCGTTAGTCGCCGTCGAACTCGACTAAGTATTGATGTTGTTGAACAGGGCAAACGCAGCCGCGTAAGAGTATCTGGGCGTATTAATATGCGAGATTCAGGACGTGCGTATTATCGACGCATTACCAATCCACCGATTTACGCTGGTGAAGCAATAAAAGCTATGCTGCAACAATTTGGTATTAAAGTGTATAAATCTGTAAGTGTTGGGCTTACTCCCCCTGATGCGACACGTTTAACAAGCGTTGGTTCACCAACCTTAACAGAAATTATTTATAAGCTGAATAAACATTCAAATAACTTCATGGCCGAACAGCTTGCTTTAGCTTTAGGAGCCGCTCGTTTTGGAGCGCCTGGATCTTGGAGTAAATCTCAATCAGCATTTGATGATTTTCTAATCAATGAAGTGGGTCTGCAATCTGGCAGCTATCGCATAAGTAACGCGAGCGGTTTGCATAGTGTAAACAGCATGACACCAAGACAAATTGCTGCTGTTCTTGAATTTATGTACCATAATTCTCAAATAGCTCCTGAGTTTATTTCTTCTTTAGCAGTGGCTGGTGCCTCAGGCACTTTAAGTGAACGCATGCGTACTACCGAAGCGTCGAGATTATTACGTGCAAAAACAGGAACATTATCAATTTCTAGTGCATTGTCAGGATATGTACCAACACGTAATGGAGATACACTGGTATTCTCATTATTAGTAAATGATTATCAAAGTCCGGTGAGTGAAGTCTGGCAAGTACAAAACAAAATTGGTGCATTAATGGCGCGTATGCGTTTTCTCAATACACCAGAATCCATGGCTGAAGCTACATCAACTGAAGTTAGGGAGGTGGCGATTCCATGACTTCGCTAACCACCAAACCTAATCAAGAACTATCAGAACTGGCTGAGGCTGTTAAACTGCTTCGCATTGCTTATGAAAAATATTTTGCAGGTGTAGAACGCGTAGAACCCTTAAAAGAACGCACTAAGGTAAAAAAACAGCTTAATAGATTGCTTGGTGATACAAATAAAAACACCGCACGAAGGTTTCGCTTACAATCAATCCAAGCTACTTTAATTACATTCGAACAACACTGGAATCGTATCACCAATCAAATTGAAAAAGGCACTTTTAAGCGTGATCGTATACGGGCCCAAAAATTAATATCTAGTGAAGATACTAAACCAAATGGAGTTCTTGCGAATAGTAATAATCAAAATGCAATAAGTTCAACGGCCTTGCCTCAAACAAAAAATGACATAATTACCGTAAACTCAAACGAAACAAAACAAGCCGTCTCTATTGCGAAAAACAATACCCCACCACCTCTGCCAACAAAAAATTCTCGATCAAACTCCATCTCTATGTCACCTACAAATAATCACGTGCCAACTGCAACTCCAAGGTCATCTTCAAATACAACTAGTATAAACAAACATCCTCTTTCATCTTCGCCATATTCAGATCAAATAAATCAACTTCATGTTCAGTATATACAGGCACGAAAAAACATTGGAGTATTAGAACCAGTCTCAATTGATGCCTTTGCAAAAACGTTGCACAAACAAGAGTCGACTTTGCGTGAACGATTGAACTGCCGTGAAGTTGAATTTAAAGTTGCGATTAAAGATGGGAAAGTAGTTTTAAAGGCTACGCCGCATTAAAGCAGTTTCAAATAGAATTGATCTAAAGCTTAATTAAAAACTACCGGGCTGCTCGGGCTAAATTTGCGACCATAGAACGGTCAGTAAAGAAACGCACAGCATTATCTAACGAACTCTCCATAACTTCCGCCATAAATAGACGAAAATCACGCTCTTGTCCGCGTAGTGCTTCATAATAATGCTGTCGATCTGAAGAATGAATAATAATTGGCATATAACCAGCGCGAATTAAAACAAAATTAGCGCATAAGCGACCAATCGTGCCACTGTGTTGTGAAAATGGAAATACTCGCATAAAACGATGGTGGACATTTGCAGCAAACTCTATTGGATGTTGATCTCGTTCTGGTTTTGCCTTTAAATAATCGAGCGCTTTTTGTAGTAAAGTTGGTATGTTGACTGGCTGTGCTATTTCATGAAAATATGTTCGGTGAATCGGAATATCTTTGCGATAAACACCAGCCATATCAGGATCATTTACCAATAATCCATGTAATTCTTTTAAAAATGGTATAGTAATAATAAAACGCTTTTGTTGCGCCCTTGCCCGCATCATGTCGATACATATTTTTTGGTTTTTAATTGCGGTATAAGTAGGCAGAAGACTTACATCGCTGACAATTTTCTTTTCGATAGCACTCTTAATTTCAGGATAGGTAAGGACTACTCCTTCAAGACCGTTTTCATGATAAATCCATGAAATATCATACATATCCTGAAATTTCATTGGAGCCCAACCGCTATTAGCGATTGCCTCTTTGGCTGCCTCGGCCCTGTCTTCGATCTCAAGATAGCGTTGCTTTATTGCGCTGTCATGATCGAATATGCTCAGATCCATTTTTCTTGCCTCGTCTGTTGCTCGATATGCTGGAAAAAGTCCAATAACTATAATTCCAATCGGCTATATGTACGCGACACCTCTTAATTAAATGAAGATAAGACCTCCTTGTGTTAAACACACCACTCTCTGCTTGGCAAATAGCCATCAGGTGGAATGTAAAAATTTACTGCCAAAACCAACCGACTTATCTACACTTATAAAAGTGTATTCAATAGAGATACAGGTTACCCTGAGCGTTGAAGCTTCGCAATTCATTGTTTCAATAGAAGAACTTTAACTAATTAAACAATTTATCCACACTTATCAACAAGTTAGTAACTTTTTGGGAGACACTTATCCACAACTAGATTTTTTTTGTGTACATAAGATCATAACAATTGACAGAAAAGATCTTTTTCAAACCCTAATAATACATAATAGCTACGGTAATAAGTCGACTTGCATGGCTAATTATAACCCATCTAAAAAAGGACTTATTAAGGTATTATTTTGCATAAGTACTTGATTTTATTTGTTCTTTTTTTCGCGCAGTGCGTTGTTTAGCTTTAATATTTCGTGACATTCTTTTACGTTTTTGTTTACTTTTTGAATTTGGCATGTTATTTCCTCTTTTTGATGAGTAATTTATTTAGCAGCCCTCAATAATCATGACGCGCTACTAAAGCAAGTATCAGTTAAGCTGAACACCAATAAAAAATTTAGTCTCTTATTTTAAATATTAAGATCGGCCTGTAAACTTATTAGCTATTAAATGAGTTATTAATAACTTATAGATTACTTGACAGTTATTATAATTACACGTAACGCAAATCAATTAGTTATAAAACCTTACCAAAATTTCATGAGGTTAGGCATGACGTTTCTCGGGATCGACCTGGGGACTTCTGAGATTAAAGCACTATTAATTGACGATTACGGCAGTATTATTACCTCTACTGGAGCGCCTCTCTCTGTATCGAGACCGCAACCATTATATTCAGAACAAAAACCAGAAGATTGGTGGCAAGCAACTTTAATCGCTGTTGATGCTATTAAAAAATCACATCCGCAGCAACTCTCGCAAACCCGTGGTATAGGTCTATCAGGCCAAATGCACGGTGCCACATTGCTTGATGCCAATGACCAACCTCTACGCCCGGCAATTTTATGGAACGACACACGGTCGTTTAAAGAATGTGAAGATTTAGTTGCTAAAGAACCAAACACCTTAAATATAACTGGTAATTTAGCGATGCCTGGATTTACCGCCCCTAAATTATTATGGGTGGCT
The DNA here is from genome assembly GCA_016931625.1 of Deltaproteobacteria bacterium. NCBI lineage: Bacteria > Pseudomonadati > Myxococcota > Myxococcia > Deltaproteobacteria bacterium. Next base: position 6,444 of record JAFGEK010000126.1, read on the forward strand.
CATAATGAACCAGAGATTTTCGCCAAAGTCGATTCGGTACTTCTGCCAAAAGACTATCTACGGTTACAATTATGCGGCGAAAAATTCTCTGAAATGTCTGATGCTGCAGGAACTCTATGGCTTGATGTAGCAAAGCGTGACTGGTCTGATGCAATGCTGGCTGCTTGTGGCCTATCTCGCAAGCATATGCCAAAACTAGTTGAAGGCAGCGAGTCAACTGGTCAATTGCGCACTGAACTGGTCTCTCGCTGGAAAATGCAGCATCCGGTAATTATTGCGGGTGGGGCCGGCGATAATGCAGCAAGTGCTATTGGTATTGGTGCTATTGCCCCAGGTAGTGGTTTTGTCTCGCTTGGAACATCCGGCGTTGTTTTTGTGGTTAACGACCGTTTCTTACCTAATCCAAAGAGAGCTGTTCATGCATTTTGCCATGCTCTGCCACAGCGCTGGCATCAAATGAGCGTTATGCTTTCGGCAGCAAGTTGCTTACGCTGGGTCACCCTATTATTAGGTGCTAAAAATGAAGCCGAGCTCCTTGCTGAAGTAGAGCATCTTGATATCAAAGCACGAGAGCAAGCACCCATATTTTTGCCTTATCTATCAGGTGAGAGAACTCCTCACAATGACCCATCAGCACAAGGAGTATTTTGGGGTTTAAATCATAATACCACACGTGCTGAATTAACTTACTCAGTCATTGAAGGCGTAGCATTTGGCTTAGCTGACGGAGTCGCAGCACTGCGAGATGCCGGAACCAGTATTAAAAAATTAGCGCTTGTTGGTGGTGGTTCACGAAGTGCTTATTGGTCTCAATTGATTGCTGATTTGCTTGGTATAACCTTACAGACCTATACTGGCTCACAAACTGGTGCTGCATTGGGGGCAGCAAGATTGGCACAGCTAGCTTGCGGCAGCAACGAGAGTGTCGTATGCACTACTCCACCAGATGATTGTACCTTTGTACCTAATAGTTCAACAGATACGTTTTTGACCGAACGATATGGGCGTTTTGTAAAACTGTATCAATCAGTTGCGCCGCTTTGGATTCATTAATATTTTTAATTAATAATGTCGAAAAACGTGGGGGGAAGGCGGAGAACTCAAATGAGTAGTTATTTTTCTGAAATCACACCCATTGCTTTTGAGGGACCAACAAGCCAAAATCCTTTGGCTTTTCGCTATTATAAACCTGATCAAATAATTCTGGGCAAACGCATGGAAGATATCCTGCGATTTGCTGTTTGTTATTGGCATACATTTTGCGGTACTGGTTTAGACCCATTTGGTTCTCAAACATTCCTGCGACCTTGGCAACAAATGTCAGATCCAATGGCCGCAGCCAAACTTAAAGCTGAAGCAGCTTTTGATTTTTTCACCAAGCTAGGGGTTAAATATTACACTTTTCATGATTTTGATGTAGCCCCTGGTGGTACTACCCCGAATGAAGGCCAAGCAAATTTTCGCAGTATGGCCGAAGTACTTGCGCAGCATCAGCAACGCACTGGGATGAAACTTTTATGGGGTACTGCTAATCTCTTTGGGCATCGTCGCTTTATGGCTGGGGCAGCCACTAATCCGAACCCCGAAATTTTTGCAATTGCAGCAAGCCAAGTTAAAAATGCTATTGATGTTACAAAAGAGCTTGGGGGCGAAAATTACGTACTATGGGGCGGTCGCGAAGGCTATGAAACTTTACTCAACACTGATCTAAAACGCGAGTTTGAACAACTTGGTCGTTTTCTGTCGATGGTTGTTGAATATAAACATAAAATTGGATTTAAAGGCACTATTTTGGTTGAGCCAAAACCACGTGAACCAACTAAACATCAATATGATTTTGATACAGCTACGCTTTATGCCTTTTTGCAGCATTTCGGCTTAGAAAAAGAAGTAAAAACCAACCTTGAAGCAAATCATGCGACTTTAGCTGGTCATACTTTTGAGCATGAAATTGCTAGTGCCTTTGCATATGGTATTTTTGGAAGTCTTGATATAAATCGCGGAGATACCTTATTAGGTTGGGATACCGATCAGTTTCCTAACAACATTTCCGACACAGCTTTAATACTATATTACATCCTCCAAGGTGGCGGATTTACTACTGGCGGCTTAAATTTTGATGCAAAAGTAAGAAGACAGTCGCTTGATCCAACCGACCTCTTTTATGCTCATATCGGTGCTATGGATGTTTGCGCTCGTGCATTACTAATCGCCGAAAAAATGATGCAAGACGGGAAACTTGCCAAATCTGTACAACAACGATATCAAGGTTGGGATAGTTCATTTGGCAAAGATATTCTCTCAGGTCGTATGGGACTTGAAGAATTGGCGCAACATGTACAAAAACGCGATCAAGACGTACAACCGGTGTCTGGTAAGCAAGAGTTCTTAGAGAACTTGCTCAACAACTACTTCTAGTTTTAGTAATAGATGTAGTGATTGCACGTATTGTTTGCCTATAACCTTCAATTGCATGAATTATGATTAATGTCGCAGGTGATCAGAGTCTGCTGAAGCGCATAAACCGTATGGCGCTTGTTCGTTTTATTAAAGCTGAGCCCGGCCTTTGTCGTGTCGAATTAGCCCAACGTACCGGATTAACCAAAACTACAGTTGGTATGTTAGTAGCTGAGTTGATTGAAGAAGGCTGGCTTTGCGAAGGAGAGCCAACATCAGGCAATGGTGTCGGGCGTCGTCCTGTACCATTGGCTATTGATCCAAATCGTATAGCTTTAATGGGCGCAGAAATTGGTGTCGATTATATTAATGTGATTGCATGCAATTTGCACGGTGAAATACTTCATTCTCAATGTATTCCCTACCATCACGATAATGTTGACAAATCTATTGCTGAGTTATCTGCTATTATTTCTAATATAAGAAATACTCTAATAGAACAATCGCGTCGTCCTTTAGGTATTGGTATCGGCGTGCCAGGTATGGTCGATAGCAATAATGGTATTTTACGCTTTGCCCCAAATATCGGTTGGCATGATTTGCCTCTTGGCAAATATATCTCAGCTAGTTTAGCTAAATTTGGGGCCAACGACCTTGAGGTTTCATTAATAAACGAAGCCAATGCTGCGGCATTAAGTGAGTATGTTTTTGGCATGCCACGGCCAAATGGACCGCTTGTCTACATCAGTATGGGCATAGGTCTTGGTGCAGGTATTGTATTAAGTGATCGGCTTTACGTAGGTCATGATGGTCTTGCTGGCGAAGTGGGTCATACTTTTCTGCAACACTCTGGCCCACAATGCGCTTGTGGAAGACATGGTTGTGCTGAAACTTTTATTTCGCAACAAGCAATTAGCCGCGATATTTTAGGTAACGATAATGAAGTAATACCTATTGAAGAATTAGCAATACGGGTACAAGATAATGATCCAGCAGTAATTGAAGCAACCAAGCGAGCTGGAGAATATCTCGGTTTGCTAATTCAAAATCTTGGCTATACTATTAATCCATCTTTAATTGTATTAGGTGGCCCACTTTGTCAGCTAGGTGATGTATTAATTGATACTGCAATAACTAATTATCAGCATAGCTCAGGCAAATACGATCAACAAAAAGTATCCATACAACAATGTCGCTTTGGCATTAATGCCTGTGCGGTTGGCGCCGCTGGAGCAGTTTTTCAGCAATTTCTCGCGCCTTAAAATATATAAAAA
>JAFGEK010000127.1 GCA_016931625.1 Deltaproteobacteria bacterium
AACGTACGTGCTCGTAGCGCCAAGCTAAGAGTAGCCCAACGTCTTGGAGGTCAAATATGACCTGGTTAGCACGTATATTGTACATTTTAGGTTGTCTTGCATTGATTAGTGCAGCGCTATTTCGCGTGTGGGTGTATCAAGATGCAGTACAGCTTGGCTATAGCTTATCCGAGCGAGAGCATGAACTGCGCGATTTACGCAATGAATTGAGACAATTAGAAATCGAACTAGCAGCAGAACGATCTCCCGCTCGCTTAAATGAAATTGCTCGTCGATTAAAATTAGGTCCTATATCTACATCTACGGTAATCACTGCAAAATTGCTTAAGCATCAGTCTCATTTAAAACGAGCCTTAGCTGTAAAAAATAATAAGGCCGAAAAAGGGGGAGCTGATGTACAACGCTGACCAACGGCGATTTGGCCGACGGGTAAATTTATTAAGGTTTTTATTTGTCGTGCTAATTCTGTTTGTATTTGCCCGTTCAGCACAATTGCAAATTGGTCAACACCATGAGTTAGATCGTTTGGCTCGCAGCCAGTATCTTGACGATATTCAACTACCAGCTCGTCGTGGTCAAATTTATGATCGTAATGGTGAACCTTTAGCTATTGCTATTGATGTACCTTCAGTATACGCAAATCCAGCAAAGGTTGTTGATGCTCGAGCGGCTGCTCGTGATTTAGCACCAATTTTAAAGCTATCGCGTGAAACGATTTATCACAAATTAATAGGCGACCGTTTATTTGTTTGGCTAAAACGACAAGTTGATCCTGAAATTGCGGTTAAAGTACAATCGCTAAATATTGATGGTATTAACATCACCAAAGAATCGCGACGTTTTTATCCACATCGCGAACTTGGTTCCCAACTTATAGGTTTTACGAACATAGATGTTCGTGGTCTTGAAGGTATTGAGAAAGCTTTTGACGAAGTTTTAACTGGTGAACCACAAGTTGTGGGCACAGAACGAGATGGTCGTGGTCGGACGGTGTTAAAAGGTGGGCTTGATCTTGAACAACGCACCCGTGGTGCTGATGTATTTTTAACTATTGATGTACAGATTCAACACGCAGTTGAAACAGCATTAGCAAATGCTGTTAAGACTACACGGGCACGCTCAGCAATGGGTGTGGTTTTAGATGTCGCAAGCGGAGATATTCTCGCTAGTGGTGTATGGCCCAAATTTAACCCAAACCTCGGATCTAAAGCACCGGCATACACTCGTCGTAATCGGGTAATTACCGACATGTTTGAACCAGGTTCTACTTTAAAACCTGTTGTCATTGCAGGGGCTTTAGAAAGTGGCACGGTTAAGCCTAATGCTGTTATATTTTGTGAAAACGGTAGCTATACAATATACGACCGTACTATTCGTGACAGCAAACCTCACGGTTGGCTATCTCTTACTGGTGTGATGCAGAAATCATCAAATATTTGTGCTGCCAAAATCGGCGCAGCTATGGGGCGCCAGAAACTAAGTCAATGGTTATTTAATTTTGGTTTTGGCAATCGTACTGGTATTTCATTTCCCGGTGAATCCACCGGACTAATGCGTGATCCTTCAAAATGGGCTGATGTCGGTCTGGCAACGATATCTTTTGGCCATGGTATTGCAGTAACCGCCATTCAATTAGCAGCAGCTTATCGCGTTTTGGCAGCGGGAGGGATGTACCGTTCACCACGACTAGTTAAATACGTTCGTTCTGCTGAAGGGGAACATATTGACGTACCATTGGCTTTAGAGCGACAAATTATAAGTCGTAAAACTACTGAATATATACGAGACATGTTAGAAGCGGCAGTAAAACCTGAGGGCACTGGCGTGCTGGCTTCTGTACCTGGTTATCGTGTGGCTGGTAAAACTGGTACTGCTCAAAAACCTGACTTTGTAGCTGGTGGTTACACTTCAGATACATTTATCGCAGTTTTTTCGGGATACCTGCCAGCAAATGAACCACGAGTAGTTATTATTGTAGCTATTGATGAACCCAAGACACATCATACCGGCGGCTCTGTAGCCGCACCAGCTTTTTCGGAGATTGGTGCAACAGCTATGCGGGTGCTAGGGGTTTCACCTTCACAACCAACTAAAACACCTGCAGTTGCTTTAGCTAATGTGGTTGAGAATGAAAATATTCTTCAAGTCACAACACCTTCGCTTGAGGTTGTTAATACTCCAGGTACTGTACCTTCATTTATCGGTTTAACCGCTCGTCAAGCAGTTCGTCGTTATGCTGCTGCAAATACTGGTCTTGATCTTGATTTATTAGGTACCGGTATTGTTGTGCGGCAAGAGCCCACTGCAGGCACTAAAAATACAAATGTCGATCGCCTTACCTTGATGATGGCGCAGCTCACGGAGCAAGGGAGATAACGATATGATAATGCTGCGCGATTTATTTACCGGTATTGATGCCACCATAATTGGACCAGATGTTGAGGTAACTGCTTTAGCCTGTGATTCGCGTCAGATTTCTGAAGGAGCATGCTTTGCGGCTTTAAATGGGGCTTTGCGTGATGGGCATGAGTTTATTTTTGATGCAATAGAGCGGGGCGCTAAAAGTATTATTTGTGAGCGTGTGATTACTGATAAAAATATTACTAATATAATTGTAAAAGATTCACGTTTAGCATTAGCATTAGCTGCCCGTCGTTTGTTTGCTGATCCTGCTCATCTATTAAAAATGGTGGGTATTACAGGCACGAGTGGTAAGACTACGACAAGTTATTTAATTCAATCAATTTTACATGAAGCAAATTTGATCCCTGGGCTTATTGGAACAAATGGTTATCGTTATAAAGAGCACGAAAGTACTACTGGGTTAACCACACCAGAGTCTATTGATGTTATTAAACTTCTCAGGCAAATGCTTGATGTAGGTACTCGTTCTGTAGTTATGGAAGTTAGTTCTCATTCTTTATGCCAACATCGTGTTGCTGGCATTGACTACGACGTAGCTGCTTTTTTAAATCTAAGTCATGAACATTTAGACTACCACCATACTCTCGAAGATTATTTTGAAGCCAAAGCAATACTGTTTCGCCAACGACTTAAAAGTAATGGCATCGCAGTACTAAATTACGATGATAAATACGCGAAGAAATTAGTAAACGAACCAGGTTTGCAGGTAATAAGTTTTTCTTTAAACGGCGATACTACAGCGAACATTCGTTTGCTTAATGCAAAGCTTGCTAATAATCAGAGTGAGCTTGAAGTGATTACCCCGCGTGGAACGCTACAAATAATTTCACCACTTATCGGAAGTTTTAATATTGAAAATATTCTTGCGGCAGTGAGTATTGCTGAAGCTTTAGGGCTTGCACCAAGTGCCATTATCAAAGGTATTGTAAAGCTTGGCGTAGTTCCTGGTCGTTTAGAGAAGGTAAATCAATCTGGACAACCGTTGGTTTTGATTGATTATGCCCATAAACCAGACGCTCTCGCTAAGGCATTGAAAGTTACTCGCAACATTACTTCTGGACGTTTGATTTGTGTATTTGGCTGTGGTGGTGATCGTGATGCAACAAAGCGGCCAATAATGGGGCAAATTGCGGCAGAACTAGCTGATTGGATAATCGTAACTAATGATAATCCACGCAGTGAAGATCCGTTGGAAATAGCTAGTGCTATTGAACAAGGTTTACGCGCTGCAAATGCCAATATTGCAGAAACTCCTGATAAGCGTGGCTATGTTATTGAGCTAGATCGTTCGCAAGCAATTCGTCGTGCTATTACTGCAGCAAACTTAAACGATACGGTATTAATTGCTGGAAAGGGCCACGAAACTTATCAAATTCTACCACAGGGTACGAGACATTTTGATGATCGTGAGGAGGCGCGAGCTGTCTTGCAGAAGACAGCTTGCTGATTAAAACCATGATGAAATTACCAGAGTCATCTGAAGAACGCTGGTATGTAATGCCAGTAAAAATGGGCGGTAAAATAGAAGGCATTAATTTTGGAGGGGTGGCAGTTCCGAGATTGTTATTAATTCGACCAGCAGCATTTATTTCTGGTCGAACGCAGTCACAGACTGGCGAAAGTGAGGAATAGGCAATGGCCGATTGGGATCTCGGTGCGCTTGCGCGAGCGGCCGGATCAGAGACTATCGGAGGGGCGCAACAGTTGCGTATTGCTGCGGTAGGGACTGATACAAGGTCCCTACCAGTGGCAAGTCTCTTCGTTGCTCTGCGCGGCAAACGATTTGATGGTCATCGTTTTATTAACGATGCAGTGACGCGAGGTGCACAAGCGGTAATGGTAGACCGTGAAGGTGCTCATTTTGCTGAAAATCTTAAAGTGCCGGTACTAGTTGTTGCTGATACCCAAAAAGCTTTAGGTGATATGGCTCATTGGGTGCTTAAACAATTACATCAGACTGTTGTGGGCATAACCGGTTCAAATGGTAAAACTACAACCAAAGAGATGATTGCTGCGGTGTTAGCGCAGCGGGGAGCTGTGCATAAAACTATTGGCAATTTTAATAATACGATTGGTTTACCGCTGTCCATATTAACTTGCTCTAAAATAACTTGGGCTTGTGTTCTTGAAATGGGCATGAGTGAGAGTGGTGAAATAGCTCGTTTATGTGAAATTGCTGAGCCAGATGTTGGCTTAATTACCATGATCGGTAAAGCTCATCTTGAACAACTTGGAAATTGCGAAAATGTAGCCAGAGCCAAAGCTGAGCTTTTCGACAAACTGCCAGCCAATGGTATTGGCATAGTTAATCTCGATGATCCCTTAATAATGCAAATAGCTGTACCGTTTTTAGGCAAACGAGCACGTGTTACTTTTGGTCGTGATGCTAAAGCTGATGTACGCTTATTAGGTTCAGTCGCTGCTGATGATCATGTCCGCATACATTTATCTGTAGCAGGTGTTACTAGCGAGGTATTGTTACCTCTACCCGGTCCTCATAATGCCATGAATGCTACCGCAACTGCTGCAGTAGCCTATGCGTTAGGTATCGATAGTCAAAATATCGCTGCAGGTCTTACGCAGCTTGCAATCCCTGGCGGACGTATGCATGTTGTGCGAAGACCAATGGACGTTAGTTATATTGACGATACTTATAATGCTAACCCTGATTCGATGATTGCAGGTTTGCAGGCCTTGGCAAGTATAGCTACCACAGGTCGTCGAATCGCTATTTTAGGCGATATGTTAGAACTTGGCGTTGATTCATCAGCTATGCATCGTGATATTGGCAGAGAGGCTGGTCGAATCGGAATTAGCCATGTCTATGCGCTTGGGCCAAATGCAGCGTCGATGGTTACTGGTGCTCGTGAATGCGGAGCGTGGGCACAGGCTTATGATAGCATGGAAGAACTTTGTCTTGATCTTGATCGCATACTTAAACCTGGAGATTTTGTGTTAGTGAAGGGTTCACGTGGAATGCATATGGAACGTGCGGTAGCTCATCTATTGGAGCGCCACTAATGCTTTATCATTTATTTAATGCTTTTGCTAACGAAGTAGGTCCGTTTCGAGTATTTCGTTATCCCTCTTTTCGCGTTCCCGCAGCGGCGTTAACCGCATTAGTGATTACCTTGTGGTTATTTCCACGCTTTATTGCTCATATTAAATCTCTTCAATATGGTTCAAGTAACGTACGCGAAGATACCCCAGATCGGCATCAACAAAAAACGGGTACTCCCACCATGGGAGGATTGTTTATTCTAATAGCTGTTGTTGGCAGCATTTTGCTGTGGGCTGATTTAGCTAATGGTTATGTTTGGGCATTATTATTAGTACTGCTTGGTTTTGGGGCAATAGGATTTATTGATGATTGGCGAAAAATTTCTAAGAAAAACTCAAAAGGATTACCTGGGCGCCAAAAAATATATATGCAAATATTAGTGTTAACTATAGTTACGGCAGTTTTATTTGCTGGTGCAAATGGTTGGTTACCTTTTAAGCCAATCTCTTATGATACACGATTATCGCTGCCTTTTGTCGCAACCAAATTTTTTAATTTTGATATTGGCTGGGCCTATATTCCTTTTGCTTTTTTCGTAATTATCGCTACCTCACACGCGGTCAATCTTACTGATGGTTTAGATGGCCTAGCAATTGGTCCTACCGCAGTTTCGGCAAGTACCTTTTTGATTTTATCTTATGCCGCTGGTTTAGTTTTAACATTTCAGTTTGGTGGTCAGTGGGTAGATTTTAATGTCGCGGCTTATTTAAATATTCCTCATATTGAAGGTGTTAGCGAACTTGCTGTCGTGTGCAGCGCTATAGTTGGCGCAGGTATTGGATTCTTATGGTTTAATACGTTTCCAGCTTCGGTTTTTATGGGTGATGTTGGCGCACTTGCATTAGGCGCTGCGCTTGGCAGTATTGCAGTGCTTACAAAAAATGAGTTTCTTTCGGTAATTATTCACGGAGTTTTTGTTGTTGAAGCATTAAGTGTTGTCTCACAAGTTGCAAGCTATCAACTTTTTGGTCGTCGAATATTTCGTATGGCCCCTATTCATCATCATTTTGAACTTGCAGGTGTTGCCGAACCAAAAATTATTGTTCGTTTTTGGATTGTGTCTATCATGTTAGCCCTGGTGGCATTGGTGTCATTAAAGTTGCGATGAGTCTTTTAGTTGCAAATAACGAGACTCTAAATAGTCTCGATCAAATACTGGGTAACCTTAACAGCCATTGTGTCGGTGTTTTGGGTTTAGGTGTTGCTGGTCGTGCTATGGCTTTATATTTAGCTCGTCGCGGTGCGAAAGTTATTGGTCTTGATAGTAATGTAACGATTAATAATGCTGACGAATTAAAGCAAGCTAGTATTGAATTACATTTAGGAGATTCCAATATAGAAGTAGTTGGTAACATTGATGGGTTAGCAATTTCTCCTGGCGTTGATCCTCGTCAAACACTTGTTACTAGCTGTCTTAATCGCAATATACCGGTTTTTGGTGAGCTTGAGTTAGTTGGTAAGCTACCCGCACGTGTTGTTGGTATAACCGGAACTAACGGCAAGAGTACTACCACAGCTATGATTGCAGCTTTAATAAAAGGGGTTGGCAAACAAGTTTTTATTGGCGGCAATTTTGGTGAACCACTTGTTGCTTGGCTTGATCGCAACGAAAAAGTAGATACCGCAGTAATTGAACTTTCAAGTTTTCAATTAGAAACTGCTTTTCGTTTTAATGCAAATGTCGCAATAATTCTAAATCTTACTCCTGATCATCTTAATCGTTATGAATCATTTGCAGAATATGGTCAGGCAAAACGACGAATTATTGAAAATCTTTCTCAAGAAAGTGTGGCTATATTATCATTTGATGATCCTTCGATTCGCGATATGGCAACTGCCACTAAAGCGCGGGTGTGGTGGTTTTCTACTCAAAGTAAAGATATCCCAGGTGATGGTGCCTTTCTTGACGGTGAGTTGATGGTGCCAGTGGGATCGTTATCATCTTACCCAAGTATTAATTTAACTCATTCATACCTACTTGGTCGTCACAATCGCCAGAATGCTTTGGCAGCAATACTAGCGGCTTATGCATTAAATATAAAGGATAGCTCAGAATTATATCACGCTTATCAAGAATTTCATGGTTTAGAGCACCGCTTAGAGTTCATTGATGAAGTTAACGGGGTACGTTTTATCAATGATTCAAAAGCAACAAATGATGACGCAGCCGCTATTGCGATAAATGCTATTGAGAAACCTATAGTTTTACTTTTAGGTGGGCGTAGTAAGGGTAGTGGTTATCAGAATATTTACAAATCCGCCACCGGAAAATTGCGCGCTATTGTAGCTTTTGGTGAAGCACGAGATGAAATTGCCAAAACCTTTAATGGATACTGTGATTTATTTCTTACCAATAATATGACGCAGGCGTTACGTCAGAGCATTGGTATTGCACAAATAGGTGATGTGGTGATGCTTTCACCTGCATGTGCAAGTTTTGATGAATTTAGTAATTATAGTGAGCGTGGTCGCGTTTTTAAACAATTGGTACATGACTTCGCAAAAGGGCGGCCAATATGACAAGTCTAACAACTATTCGTAATCTACCGGCTAAAAGCGCCAAGCGAAATACTATCTCTGCGTCGAAAAATAATGACATTATACTAATTGTTGCAACAGCCATTCTTGCAAGTTTTGGTTTGGTTTTAGTTTACTCTGCAAGCTCAGTATTTGCAGCAAAATATTATGGTGATGCCGAACATTTTTTAATACAACAAACAGTATGGTGTCTTATTGGTGTTATTGCTCTTTATGCTACTAGTAAAACTAATTCTATTCGTTTGTATCAAATGGTACCATGGTTGTTATTATTAACTCTAATATGCTGTGCTTTAGTTCTTATACCCGGAATAGGTAAACACGTTAATGGTGCGCAGCGTAGGTTAGATTTTGGTTTCTTTGGCTTTCAACCTTCTGAATTTTGCAAACTTACTATTATTCTAGCACTAGCACGTATTTTAGAACGTCGTGAAAGCAAACCAATGCAAGAGAGGGTAAGTCTCATTGGTCCGGTATTACTGCTGCAAATTCCTGTTTTATTTATTTTAATAGAGCCAGATTTAGGAACTGCACTAGTTATCGAATTGATTATTGGTATTACGGTATTTGTTGCCGGTGTACGAGTTCGTACTTTGGCGTTATTTGGCTTAGCGGCTTTGCCAATATTATATCATCTAATTGTTGCAACTCCTTTTCGTCTGCGACGTTTATTGTCATATATTGATCCATGGGCTTATCGTTCAACTGTAGGTTATCAAATTACCGAATCATTAATCTCAATTGGCTCCGGTGGTATTACCGGCGTTGGGCTTGGTGGTGGCAAGCATAAGTTATTCTTTTTACCAGAAGCACATACTGATTTTGTTTTTGCAATTGTAGGTGAAGAACTTGGTCTGCTTGGCATAGCATTTTTATTACTGGTTTTCGGTGTTTTTATTTGGCGTGCAATACACATTGCCATGCAGGCAAAAAGTGTTTTTGAAGGTTATTTAGCCTTAGGTTTAACTTCACTCGTAGGCGTACCAGTATTATTTAATACTGGGGTCGCCACAGGTTTATTACCCACTAAGGGTCTCGCTTTACCGTTTATCAGCTATGGTGGTTCAAATTTAGTGGTGACTTTCATAGCTGTTGGTTTATTGCTTTCCGTCGCCCGCAATAGTTCAGTAAATGAACGTCGTTTCTCAAATCGAGATTGTCAGAAGTTGTCACAAAAACGTGCTGCCACTGCAGAAGGAGCATGAGGCATGAATATTCTCATAGCTGGTGGTGGCACTGGTGGCCATTTATTCCCCGGAATTGCAGTGGCTAAAGAATTGGTAAGCCGCGATGCAAATCATCGCATTTTATTTGTAGGCAGTGCTCGTGGTATTGAAGTTACTGCAGTACCACGAGCTGGTTTTGAACTTATATTATTACCAATATCTGGTTTGCGTCGTAAAAGTTTATGGCAAATGTTTATTGCGTTATGCCGGGTGCCGATTGCGTTGTTGTGTGCATTAGTATTAGTGCGACGTTTTCGTCCTGACGTTGCTTTAAGCGTTGGTGGCTATGCTGCTTTTGCCGCAATTGTTGCAGCTTGGTTTATGGGTGTTCCTTGCATGGTAATAGAACAAAATAGTGTTGCTGGTTTAACTAATCGTATACTAAGTAGATTTGCAAAGCATGTAGTAGTGCCATTACCAACTAAAGCTTTTGCGGCGCGAAAACTTCGTGTCCTTGGTAATCCGGTGCGTCCAGAGTTGGTAGCTGTTGGCGCACAAACATATGCACCGCAGCAGCCTTTTAAACTGTTAGTATTTGGTGGTTCACAAGGAGCGAAAGCTCTAAATGAAATCATGTTGGCAATAGCTGCACAATGGCAAGAAAATAAACTTAATTGGTCGATTGTGCATCAAACAGGCAAAGCAGACTATGAGAGAGTCGTAAAAAGCTATGAAACTCATGGAATGCAGCAAGTAACGATTAAGCCTTTCATTGAAAATATGGCCGAGGCCTATCTTGAAGCCGATTTAGTATTATGCCGTGCTGGTGCTACTACAGTTGCTGAACTAACAGTTTGTGGTAGGCCTTCTATTCTAGTGCCGTATCCTTTTGCGGTTGATGATCATCAAAGCGCTCATGCGCGTGTTTTAGCAGCAGAAGGCGCCGCGGTGCATTTGCCACAGAGTGAATTATCAGCGCCGCGGCTTATATCTTTGTTGTTCGAACTACAAAATGAACCAATACGTCTTGTGCAAATGGCAACAGCCGCACGTAAGCTAGGTAAACCAGACGCTGCTTTGCGTATAGCTGATCTTGTTATCGCGGAGGCGCGTCATGTTTAGAAATTGTATCACTCGATTACATTTTGTTGGTATTGGCGGTATTGGTATGAGCGGCATTGCTGAGGTGTTGCTAAACCTTGGTTATGATGTTCGTGGATCAGACACTCATCTATCACCAATTACTGAACGTTTAGCCGCAATGCGTGCGCGTATTTATCAAGGACATCACGCTCAAAATATTAATGATGCTGAAGTTGTGGTGATCTCATCTGCAGTAAAAGCAGATAATCCTGAAGTTATTGAAGCTCGTCAACGTGGCATACCCGTTATTCGTCGCGCCGAGATGCTTGCCGAGTTGATGCGTATGAAGTATGGTATTGCGGTTGCTGGTACTCATGGCAAAACCACAACAACTTCGTTAATTGCAACTATTTTACATGCTGGAGAAATTGACCCAACCGTAGTTATTGGTGGTCGATTAAAATCACTAAAATCTAATGCTAGGTTAGGTGAAGGCGAATATCTTGTTGCTGAAGCTGATGAAAGTGATGGCTCGTTCTTACGCTTAATGCCGACACTGTGTGTAGTGACTAACATTGATGCCGAGCATCTCGATCATTGGACTTTGGGCTTACCACAAATTGTTGATGCCTTTGTAGATTTCGTTAACAAGGTACCATTCTATGGCACCTCGGTATTATGCGTTGATCATCCAACAGTACAAAATATGTTACCAAGGGTTGAAAAACGGTTTATTACCTACGGTTTTTCTCCACAAGCTGATTACTGTGCTGAGTCTGTTTCACAACTTGAAGGAGCAATGGTTTTTACAGTTAAGGTACATGGTAAAGAGTTGGGTCGTGTGAAACTCAACATGATTGGTCAGCATAATGTTTTAAATGCTCTGGCTGCTATCGCCATTGCTGATGAAGTTGGGGTACCATTTGATATTGCCGCCCAAGCTTTAGCTTCTTTTGCTGGTGTTGGTCGTCGTTTTGAAATAAAAGGTGAAGCTCAAGATGTTTTAGTTGTAGATGACTATGGGCATCATCCCGCCGAAATACGTGCAACACTGCGCGCTGCTCGTGAATCATATAATCGACGATTGGTAGTTGCGTTTCAACCACATCGCTATACGCGAACCCGTGATCTTGGCGAAGAATTTGCTACGTCCTTTAATGATGCGAACGTACTTTTACTTGCTGATATTTATGCAGCCAGTGAAACACCAATTGTTGGGGTTACTAGCGAGAGATTAGTTGAAAATATAAAAGTTCATGGTCATCAAGATGTTCATTATGTGGCTGGTATTGAAAATATGGCGCATCAGCTTGCACAGATAGTGCAGCCAGGTGACCTGGTAATCACTTTAGGTGCTGGCAATATTTGGCAAAGTGGTGAAGAATTACTCAGGTTACTCGCAACAGAATCATTACAACCACAGCTAAAGGGATAACTAATGACTAGCGCTAGCAGACGTGTGTATATTCCTCGACCACGCTCAAAGATCCATAACCGTAGAATTACCAACAGAACCGCGGTCGGCAACAAACCGCGAATAGCTAATTTTAAAGTAAAAATAAAATTTGGCCTTTGGCTATTTGGTACGGTTGCATTAGTAGGTGTAGCCATTGCTGCATATTATATGGGTCGCGAATTTATCGGTGGACAACATCTTATTGTTCATAAATTAGAAATTGTTGGTAATCAACGTGCCGATACTAAAGAGCTAGCAGCTTTGGCTGGTATAAATATTGGAGAGAATCTTTTAACTATTGATCTCGATAATATTGCCGAACAAGTTTTACATCATCCATGGGTAGCATCAGCGCAAGTACGCCGTCGCTTGCCTGATAAAGTTATTATTGAGTTAAATGAGCATAAACCAGCGATTATTGTTAGTGTTGGTGGGGTTTATTTAGCTAATAATTCTGGTCAATTATTTAAGCGATTAGTTGCGCAAGATAATATTGAGCTGCCAGTGTTTACTGGATTGTCACGTGTTGAATTAGAGCAACATCCTGAACAAAGCGCTAATAAAGTAAAACAAGCTATTGCTTTAGTTCAGAGCTACAGTAATACCGCAGACAGTTCAATGATATTAGATGAAGTGCATTTTGACAGTTATTTAGGTTGGAGCATTGTCACTGGACCGTATACGCAAGACGCAAAAAATACGACACGCTTGTTTTTAGGTTTCGCACCATTAAGTCGGCTTGAAGCGGCTATTGCTGCTATGAAAGCAGTTCGTGGCAAAGGTGCGCGACCAGCAACAATTTATGCAGACGCAAAGAAAAACCCCAACCGAATTCAAGTAAAGTTAACAGCAACACCGCAAACATCAAAGCGAACAGTCATCGCCACAGCGCAATGAAAGAAGGGAATTATGGCACACACAGATGAGCTGATTGTCGGCCTCGATATCGGCACCACTAAAATCTGCTGCATCGTTGGTGAACCCAATGAATCCGGTGGTATCGATATTGTCGGTATTGGTACACATCCATCAAGGGGATTACGCAAAGGTGTAGTAATTAATATCGAAGCCACCGTGGCATCGATAAAACAAGCAATTCAAGAAGCTGAGTTGATGGCTGGTTGTGAAATCACGCATGTCTACGCGGGTATTTCGGGGGGTCATATTAAAGGACAGAATTCAACCGGGATTGTTGCAGTCAAAGAAAAAGAAGTAACACAAGCTGATATCGATCGTGTAATTGATGCAGCTCGTGCTATTGCAATACCGCTTGATCGTGAAGTTATTCATGTTTTGCCTCAAGAGTTTATCATTGATGATCAAGATGGTATTCGTGAGCCGCTTGGTATGAGTGGGGTGCGTCTTGAAGCAAAAGTGCATATTGTTACTGGTGCGGTAACTAGCGCACAAAATATTGTCAAATGCGCACAACGCTGTGGCTTAAGTATTGCTGATATTGTACTTGAGCAATTGGCATCAAGTGATGCAGTGCTATCGCAAGATGAAAAAGACCTTGGCGTGGCTTTAATTGATATAGGTGGCGGTACTACTGATTTAGCAATTTGGAGTGAAGGTTCAATTGTGCATACATCAGTTTTGGCTGTTGGTGGCGATCATATTACTAATGATATTGCTGTGGGTTTACGCACACCCATGGATGATGCTGAACGTATTAAACAAAAACATGGCTGTGCGATGAGTTCCTTAATCGAGCGTGATGAAACTATCGAGGTGCCTAGCGTGGGTGGTCGCAAACCGCGCGTACTTGCACGTCAGATTTTAACAGAAATTATTGAGCCACGTGTTGAAGAAATGTTTTCTTTAGTGCAACAAGAGATACATAGGACTGGTTACGAAGATTTGTTAGCTAGCGGTGTGGTCATTACTGGTGGTGCTACAATGTTACCGGGTATAGCTGAGTTGGCAGAAGATATTCTTGGGCTTCCAGTTCGGCTTGGGGTTCCACAAAGTATTGGTGGTTTGGTTGACGTCGTAAAAAGTCCAATTTTTGCTACTTGCGTGGGATTAGTGCAGTATGGAAGGGCTCACGAAGGGCAGAAGCATTTCAAGGTAAGAGAAGAAAATGTCTATGCCAGGGTACGCCAACGAATGCGCAGTTGGTTTGGCGAGATGTTTTAGTTAACGATTTTCTTCGCCCTGTTGGAGGGGTTACATGATTGAGCTCGAAGACATTGGTGCACATCAAGCGGTTATCAAAGTCATTGGTGTTGGTGGTGGTGGTGGTAATGCCATTAACACAATGATCGAATCAAATATTTCCGGTGTTGAATTTGCTGCGGCAAACACCGACCGGCAAGCATTAAACAACAATCTTGCCACTTCAAAACTGCAGCTTGGGCAGAATTTAACCCGCGGTCTTGGAGCCGGGGCAAATCCTGATATTGGCAGAGAAGCGGCTCTTGAAGATCGTGAGCAAATTGCCGCGATGCTTGAAGGCGCTGATATGGTGTTTATAACCGCGGGTATGGGTGGTGGTACAGGCACCGGCGCTGCACCAGTTATTGCTTCAATTGCGCGGTCTATAGGTGCATTAGCAGTAGGTGTTGTCACTAAACCATTTTTCTTTGAAGGCAATCGTCGACGACGTCATGCTGAAGCTGGCATTATTGCTTTACGTGATGAGGTCGATACCCTTATTACCATTCCTAATCAACGCTTATTGGCAATAACCGAAGCAACTACTTCGATGCTGCATGCCTTTAAAAAGGTCGATGAGGTTTTACTTAATGCCGTCAAAGGTATCAGTGATTTGATTACTTTTCATGGCATTGTTAACGTCGATTTTGCTGATGTACGTACCATTATGAACGATCAAGGCATGGCTTTGATGGGTACTGGCAGTGCACGTGGTGAAAAACGCGCTATCGATGCTGCGACACAAGCGGTGTCTTCGCCATTGCTTGAAGATGTCGCAATTGACGGCGCCACGGGGGTGTTAATTAATGTAACTGGTGGTCCTTCGATGACGTTGCATGAAATTCATCAAGCTTCGAGTCTGATTCAAGAGGCAGCTGATGAAGACGCCAACATAATTTTCGGCTCAGTTATTGATGAGACTATGGGAGATGATCTCAAAGTAACAGTCATTGCTACTGGCTTTGATAAGAGTCAAAAGAAGGGCGCCAACAAACCCGCAATGAATCTGCCCAAAGACGTTCAAGATATCCCAACAATTATTCGCAATCGTTGGGAGCAAGAAAAGTTTGCCAAGGTGCGTGCATGCGGTGAAACTTTACGTATTGATGCTACTGACGACACTTATGACATCCCCGCATTTTTACGGCGTAAGGCTGAGTAACTATTGACACTTAAGATGCTTTAATGTCTTGATGTTATAACGTTAAGATGTTATTGTTGGCATATGAGTCAGTTACTAAGAACAACAGTTTATCTTGATAACGAACTGCATCGCGCTCTTAAGCTAAAAGCCGCAGAAACTGGGGCAAATATATCAGGTTTAATTAACGACGCTGTGCGTCAGTTACTAACCGAAGATTTAGGGGATTTAACAGTAGTTACAGAAAGGGCTAAAGAACCTACTCGTGCATTTGAAGATTTTTTGGGGGAGTTAGCGCGAGATGGCCTTATATAAAATTTTTATTAAAAAATCTGCAGAAAAAGAACTTCGCGAGCTTCCTAATCAATACCGCTCGCTTGTAATTCAACAAATTAAAAAATTAGGTGAAAATCCGCGAGCATTTGGAAGCCAACGGTTATCTGGGCGCAACGTCTATCGTATTAGAGTGGGACAATATCGCATCATTTATAGTATATTTGATGCTGTACTTATTGTGGAAGTAATTGCTATAGGTCATCGCAAAGATGTGTATAGATAGCTTGACTCGCCGCAATATAACTATTTATCCAATGCAGACTATGCTTCCGTAATGGTTAGCTTTATTGAGTTAAGGAAGTGGTAAAGTGAGTTGTAAATTGCATTTAACTTTATCGGCAACTAATAAAAGAACCGATGATGAGGCAGTTATCACCGCAGAACATATATTTGAGGTGGTAAGCAAGCAAACTCTAGCACCCAAAGTTACTCGTTATGTAGTTAGAGCACCTGATATAGCCAAAGCACGCAAGGCCGGTCAGTTTGTTATGGTGCGAGTTGGTAATCAAAGCGAACGTATACCATTAACTATCGCCGATGCTGATCCCCAAGCAGGTACAATTACGCTCGTTGTTCAAGAAGTCGGTAAATCAACAGCGATTATGTCTACTATTGCAGTTGGTGATGCGTTTCATGATGTGGTTGGACCACTAGGTTCACCAACTCATATCGAGAAAAAAGGGCTAGTGGTTTGTGTTGGTGGCGGTATCGGTATTGCCCCAGTGCATCCTATTGCTCAAGCTCATAAAGCAGTAGGTAATGAAGTAATCTCAATCTTAGGAGCACGTACCAAAGAATTATTAATAATGGAAGCAGAGTTACGTGCGGCATCATCAGAAGTGCTTATTTGTACTGATGACGGCTCTTATGGTGAGAAGGCTTTAGTTACCCAAGTATTAGAACGCCTAATTAAAGAGCGTGGCAAACCCGCCGAAGTTATTGCCATTGGGCCGCCGATAATGATGAAATTTGTTGCAGCTACCACGCTCCCCTACGAGATACCAACGCAAGTAAGTCTAAATAGTGTAATGGTTGATGGTACCGGCATGTGCGGTGGGTGTCGTGTTACTGTTGGTGGTGAAACTAAGTTTGTTTGTGTTGATGGCCCTGAGTTTGATGGTCATGCTGTTGACTTTGATGAAATGATGCGACGACAGCAATTTTATGCAGATCAAGAAAAACTAGCATATGAAGCATATTTAGCGGGTCGTGCCGCTCAAGGAGCCTAAATGAGCAGCGTTGCACCCGAGAAAAAACATTTTATCCCGCATGATTTAAAACAACGTTTTGCCACGCCTAAGCAAGTGATGGCTGAGCAACAGCCAAGCGAGCGCATAAAAAATTTTCGTGAAGTACCTTTTGGCTTAACCCCAGAGCAAGCTAAGCTTGAAGCCTATCGGTGCATTTATTGCAAAGAACCTGCATGCGTGCAGGGTTGTCCGGTTGGTGTAGATATTCCGGCGTTTTTACACCTTATTGAACAAGGCGATTTTGCTGCAGCTGCACGAAAGATTAAAGAGACTAATGTTCTGCCAGCAATTTGTGGTCGTGTTTGCCCCCAAGAAGACCAATGCGAAAAACTATGTAAAGTTTTCAATAAAGACCAAGGCAAACCCGCAGTTGCGATTGGTCGACTTGAACGTTTTGCCGCTGATTGGGAACGAGAGCACGGCAGCGCCCAAGTACCAGAGATTGCTCCTGCTACCGGTAAAACTGCTGCAGTGGTTGGTTCAGGTCCAGCGGGGCTTACTTGTGCGGTTGAATTAGCTCGTTTAGGCCATCGTGTTACAGTATTTGAAGCTTTGCATCAACCTGGTGGTGTGCTCGTTTATGGTATTCCTGAGTTTCGCTTACCGAAAGATATTGTTGCAGCAGAAGTAGCTTTACTTGCAAAAATGGGCGTTGAAATTCGCCCAAATTTTATTGTCGGCCAGACACGTAGTCTAAATGATTTACGAGAAAGTTATAATGTCATCTTTTTAGGTACGGGCGCGGGTTTGCCATATTTTATGGAAATACCAGGTGAAAATTTATCGGGGGTTTATAGTGCCAATGAGTATTTGACTCGGGTTAATCTTATGCGTGCCTATAATTTTCCTAATAACGATACCCCAGTTGCCAAGAGTGAAAAAGTTGCGGTTATTGGTGGTGGTAATGTGGCTATGGATGCAGCACGCAACGCCCTGCGTTTAGGCGCCAAAGAAGTACATTTAGTATATCGACGCTCGCGTGACGAAATGCCAGCGCGAATTGAAGAAATCCATCATGCTGAAGAAGAAGGGGTGCATTTCCAGTTTTTGACAACCCCAGTGCGTTATTTAGGTAATGAAAAAGGTAGGCTACGCGCACTCACTTGTTTAAGTATGCAATTAGGTGAACCTGATGCCAGTGGCCGACGCCGACCAGTACCTATAGAAAATAGTGAGTTTATCATTGATGTAGACACCGCAATTGTTGCAATTGGCAACGGACCAAATCCCCTGATTCCTAAAACAACACCAGAACTTAATACCCGCAAACATGGCAATATTGTGACCCGTGATAATGGTAGCGGGCACACTAATTTGCCGGGTGTTTTTGCTGGTGGCGATATTGTTACCGGAGCAGCCACGGTTATTTTAGCCATGGGTGCAGGGCGTGCAGCAGCAAAATCAATGGATGATTATCTACGTACGGGCATTTGGTAGTACTAACCAACTATAAATAAAGTTCTAAGAATGTCATAGCGCGCTATAGTTTTATAACAATATAATTATGTATGTGGGTTTATAGTCTACATATTAAGGTATACAATACCTATAGTGTATTAGTGTGATCATGTGGTGCTTTGTTGTATTTTTTTTCGTGTGTCAGACATTTTTACTGATAAAATAACTTTATGCTGTTGCAGTATCAATTGGTAGTGAAATGGTTGAGTGCGTTTAAAAAAAACTGGCTTTTGGTTTTTGAAGCTTCTCCCCTGTCATTACGTGCTAACCATATCTTGTTATGCTGTTTAGTAACTATATGTAATGCTTCGTGCACAAATATAGAGCGTCAATATGAAGGGTGGGCATGTGAATCAACAGATGATTGTATTGGCGGATATGGATGTGATCCAGAGACTAAAATATGTTCTTTAGGTGTAGGTGGTGGTAGGTGTGTTAATGGTGAATGTAACTCTGGATATGCCTGTCGACCTTTCGATAACATATGTGTCGGTGAAGTTATTTCTGCTGAATTACCTTGTGCTCCTGAAGGATCATTTTTGCCATGTCAAAATGGTGAAACAAATTGTGAGCATGGTTGTCGTGTTTGTACTCAAGGTACATGGAGTGAATGTCGAGCCCCAGGATGCGATTGGCCAATAGGTTCATTACATGCTTGCAGTCAGTGTGGTGATGACTGCGAAACCACGATTACTGAGCCAAATCCTTTTTGCAACACTAGTCAAAATGATGCTGATGACGCAGCATATCATTGTGATTATCAACGTTGTGGAGATGGAAGGATTTCAACTGGTGAAGAGTGTGACGATGGTAATGAAGCTGATAATGATGGTTGTGGCCTAAATTGCATACCTGAGCCAGGTTGGACCTGTATTAATAGCGACTCGCAACCATCTCAATGTACGCCCAAATGTGGTGATGGTATTGTTCGTGGATTAGAGGGCTGCGATGATAAAAATGTTAACAATGGTGATGGTTGTGATTCAAGTTGCATACCTGAACCAGGCTGGACGTGCAGTAACGTTGTAGCACCTTCAAAGTGTGATCCTATTTGCGGTGATGGACTAATTCGTGGCAATGAGCAACTAGCAAATCATTGTGATGATGGTAATACAATCAACAATGATGGCTGTACTAACTGTGTTGTAGACGATTTATGTACTTGTACAGGCGAGCCTTCTGACTGTAACCATACTTGTCGTGATGGCGATTTAAATGTACCTGCTGGAGAACTATATTCATTAGCTATCTTAGCTTCTAAGCTTGTCGCTGCCACAAGCGGTACAATGGTTTCGACTATTATTGTATCTACAGTAGCAACTACTGATAGTTTAAACCATTTTAGTGTACATGATCGGGTATTATTGCTGACTACTCGTGATGCAGTCCACAGTAATATTACGAATATAGCAGGGCAATGGGAGGTGCATAAAGTATTAAGTGTGCAAACAAATGATGCTACTAGTGATATCATCACTTTGTCAGGAGCATTAAACCACAACTATCTGATCGAGAGTGGATATGATCACCAAGTAATTCGTATTGCTGAATATACAAGTATTAATATTGGTAATAATGCTTCGCTAACCGCTACTCCTTGGGATAGCACTAATCAAATTGGTGGTGTTTTGGCGCTTAGAGCTAAAGACATTATCCTAGGCGATAACGCAGTAATTAGTATGTCTGAAGCCGGTATGGCAGGAGGTATTGCGGGCATTAGTGGTCCTGAGGGACCACGAGGGCGAATATCACCCGAAGTAAGCGGTGGTAATGGTGGTAAAGGTGGTAGTGGTGGTTGGACCATGGTTGGTGAGGAAGTAGCACCTGGTCAAGGAAATCCAGGAGTTAGTAATGCTGGTGGTGGTGGTAGTGCTGGCAGTGTATTAGTTACTGCTGCTGGTGGCCCTTGTGGTGGTGGTGGTGGTGCTGGTGCAGGTGGGATTGGTGGAGCTTATGGAGGTCAAGGCGCAGGTAAAGGTGGTGATGCCCCTGATGGTCCAGGTGGTTATGCCCTTCAAGAAGGCGCTGGCGGTGGTGGATGTCCTCCAGCCACTCCGGTTGTATTATTTGAAAGTAATGCTCAACGATTGTTTTTAGGATCTGGCAGTGCTGCAGGTGCTAGTGGTGGTTGCTCAGAATCACCCATACCTTGCACAGATGTACATACATATGGTGGTGTTGAAGGTGATCAATATAATAATCAACTTGGTTGTGGTGGTGAAGGTGGCCTTGCTAATGGCGCAAACCCACAAGATGCAACTGGCACTTGCGTTGCAACTAATGTGACTAATGGTGCAAATGGCGGTGGTGTTATTTTTTTGGTGGCCGAATCAATCACTATTGGCAATGGCGCTAGTATCGAATCTACTGGGGGAACAGGTGGTAGGGGGCTGACTCTTAGTCTCATTTTTCACTTTTATCGGAATTGGATTCCTACTTTCGTAGGAATGACGAGGAGTTACG
>JAFGEK010000128.1 GCA_016931625.1 Deltaproteobacteria bacterium
CCGAGTAACTTACATGCAGCCCGATAGGTAAGCCGTGATAGTATATCTTTAAGAGTAAGCTCGCTTCTGTGTTTGGTTGTCATTATTAATTATCCTTTGCAAATTCGCTATTTTGCGCGGATATCCTGAAAAATCAAGTATTGCCTTATTACTAAACAATTTAGGTACTGTATGCACAATCAAATAGGCGTTGTTGGATATACCAATATTGGCAACTAAAACGCAGCTAGCCTGGCAGACCTATAAATTCATATACGAATTCCGTATTGCTTAATATCATGAGCCAAATAAATTATTGCTTATCAATCTGCAGTTAACTCTAACTCTTTTTAAGAATGATTCTTTTTTTATAAGCTAATTAATGGATCTTGTTAGCGATACTGCTTGCGACATCTGCTTGCGATAAAAAAAGCATAAAAAGTTTTTTTGCTTGAAAA
Organism: Deltaproteobacteria bacterium; assembly: GCA_016931625.1. Lineage (NCBI taxonomy): Bacteria > Pseudomonadati > Myxococcota > Myxococcia > Deltaproteobacteria bacterium. Next base: position 438 of record JAFGEK010000128.1, read on the forward strand.
ATCAAGAATTACTTGACTGACGCCAACGTCGGCGATTATCATGATTAATGCCGCCAATAGCGTCGTTACTACATAATTGCTATATTTGGGTTAATAATGACATTTATTTCACGCATTCTTAATTTATCAGCAGCATGTCATAAACGTTCATATTTCCTATTTGGGCCACGGCAAACAGGCAAATCGAGTTTAATACGGCAGACTTTACCAGATGCTATTGTCTACGATTTGCTTGATAGTACCACCTACGCAGCACTTAGCCGCGATCCTACTCTGCTGCGACAAGAAAGTATGGCACAACAAGATAAAAATAAGCTTATAGTTATTGATGAAATACAAAAACTACCAATACTTCTCGATGAAGTTCACTTACAAATAGAACGTTTTGGTCATTTATTTTTATTAACTGGCTCAAATGCGCGCAAACTTAGACGAGGCGGTGTAAATCTCTTAGGGGGACGTGCACGTACACTTTACTTACACCCTTTTGTATATCAAGAACTAAAAGACTTTGATTTGCATCGAGTCTTAAATATTGGCTTATTACCTTCGATATATTCATCAGATGACCCAGAAGGTGATCTATCTGCTTATATTGGTGCATATATACAAGAAGAGATTGCTGCCGAAGCTGTTGTTCGCAATATTCCGGCATTTAGTCGCTTTCTTGAGGTAGCTGCTTTCTGTAATGGAGCTATTATTAACTATAGTGCTATTGCCAATGATGCTCAGGTAGCGCGAACAACCGTGCAAGAATATTTTGCTATCCTTAAAGATACATTGATCGCCCGCGAAGTACCGGCATTTAATAAAACTCGCAAGCGTAAAGCCCTTGCTACAAGCAAATGCTATTTTTTTGATACTGGAGTCGTTCGCTCATTACGACACCAAGGTCAAATTGCATTGCGCTCACCAGAAGCTGGCTTAGCATTTGAAACTTATATATGCCATGAACTAGCAAGCTATCTCGATTACACCAATAGTGGTGAATTATACTACTGGCGTTCAGCTTCTGGATTTGAAGTTGACTTTATTATTAATGGTCAACTTGCTATTGAAGTTAAAGCAAGCGCCATAATTAGTAAATCAGATTTACGTGGACATAAAGCTTTGCGCGAAGAAAGTTTAGTACGCGACTCAATAATAGTATGTCTTGTCAATCGCCCTCGTATTATTGACGGTATTAAAATATTACCCTATACCGAATTTTTAAAGCGCCTTTGGGATGGTCATTATCGTTTATAAAATAACCAAATAAGCTACTTGAAGTGTACTTTAGAAAAACCAAAAGGGGGATGACCACATTATTAAAAACGCTAGAGATAACTTAGAAGAAATTTCGGCAGACCCTAAGGAACAATTTTAGGCAGGCTAGCTTAAAATGTGAGCACGTTCATATAATTATACTAATCACCTTTGTACAAAGCTGAATTTATTATTTTAATTAGAGCCACTTGTAAAAGTCGATAATATTAACAATTATACTAACAATAACGTCATCCCCGAAAGCAGTAATCCAGGAATATTGTGTAAAAACAATATGTTATGGATCCCCGCGTTCGCGAGGGTGACGATGAAAAGATTATTATGGTATTTTTGCAAGTGGCTCATTAGATAAATTAATTGGTAATACTTGATATTTTTTGTAAAATACTTTACTTTAATGTCATTGACATTAAATGACATTGAGGTTTTTCATGACTCAAATTACAGCGCGACTTCCAGATAATATTGTCAAATCACTTGATGAAGCAGCAAAAGAACTACGTAAATCACGCGCTGAAGTTGTACGTGATGCAGTTGAACTATATTTAGCTGAGGTAGAAGATCTTGCAATAGCAATATCACGTCTTCGTGACCCACTTGACCCTATGCTCGATTGGGAAGAGGTTCGTGGTGAATTACTCGCTTAAAATTAAAAGTAGCGCTGCAAAAGAAATTAAAAACTTACCAAAACAAGATAAAACAAAAATTATTGAGGCGATCGACAGTCTCAAAACACAACCACACGTTGGTACTTTATTAAAAGGGCAATTTACTGGGCTTAGGCGAATAAGAGTTGGGCATTATCGTGTAATTTATGAAGTCAGAGATACACTACTTGTTATTTTAGTTTTAAAAATTGGGCATCGCCTCGATGTTTACCGATAATATATCGCTAGATAAAGCTAACCTAGTGGTTCGGTTGATAAACTAATACATCAGTTTTGCTAAAGTCGTCTCTCAATAACCATTAATGTGGTAGCCCATTTTCATCATAGCCAAGAATATCTTCAGTAGATCTATTATCAAGAACTGTATATTTAGCACAACGTTTGCGAATAGCTTCTAACTCTGCCAAAATATTAGGTATATTTTTGCGTTCTTGTTCATGTCGTAACTTGTCTTTTAATGCACTAAGCAAAACTGCCGTTATGCTTTCGCCAGTTTTCTTTGCTAATTCTCTAGCTAATTGCTCAACTTCATTATTTTTAATACTTAACGGCATGTATGGTTCCAAGGTATAAATAATTATATAATTATATAAATGATATATGTTGTTTGTCACTCTGCTTGTAACATCTGCTTGTAACACCCTGTTACAAAACATCAACATGGGGGTATTCAATAATTTTCTTATCCCCAGTAACAACAATAAGCTTTTTTTGGCGTGCTGTTGCAACAATGATACGGTCAGCCGGATCTGCATGAAACTGACCTGGCAGTGAATATGCTTCTTCAATGATTTCTAAATCGATTGGTAATACTTCCCAACCGTTTAATTCAATAAAAAATCTAAACCACAACGTTTCCAGTGACGATCAAGCTGCAATTTGCCACGGTCAACAGCACAAGCTATTTCAGCGGCACTAATAGGAGAAACAAAGATTTGTGAATCAACTGCTGTTAGCACCTTACGATTAGCTTCAGGGATCCGTTCTTCGTTGGCAATAGCCCAAATAATTACGCAGGTATCAAGAATTAGTTTTATCGTCTATGTCGATATTAAGCATATTCCAGGTAGAATGGGGAATAATTGGTTCTGTCAAATCACCTTGGTAAACGACTGAATTTCTTCCACAACCAAGCTTGGTTTTGTTAACAAAATCTTTTTTTTCATTCGCAGAAACAAGTCGAGCTATTAAAATATTACGTTTACATATCCCTACCTCTACTCCCATAGCTACTTCTTTTAAATAATCTGAAAAATGGTCTTTTAATTCTGCAATATTTACCTGTTTCATAAATTTGCCACCTGTTATCTATAAGTCTATTATATAACAACTATATAGCTATTTAAAAGACATATAGTTGTCCAAATTAAAAAGTTAATAGTATTAACCAAATACGATACATAAAGAGTACATGATAAAAACCAAAAGGTTGTTAATGAAGAGTTATTTGAGTAATGTACCAGCCCGATTTAATGAAATCAACTTTGCAATTTTGCGACGCTTAGCTTCTCGCCGTGCTTCTATCAATTCTGGGTCAGCTTGGGTCACTTGCTCATGTGCCTCTTTAAATGAAATCGAATTACCTAAAATAGCTGTATCATAGTTATTTTTGCGATCTCTAAGGTCTGTGTCTTCATTGACTCTAA
>JAFGEK010000129.1 GCA_016931625.1 Deltaproteobacteria bacterium
GATCTACTCTTGCAACTAAAGGCAACCAAGCGGTCATAACCACAATGCTCGCATCTAACTCTAACAGCACCGTGCTCAATAATGCCACATTCTAAAAATGCCTCAATTCACGCTGCACAAACTTTGGCACTGGGCGCTCATTGCTGATTTTAAAAATGATTATGTCTGCACAAAACTTGAACTTGTAGATGAAAACAATGAAGTAATTATTGAGCCGGTTGAGTCCTTACCGACTACAGAAGAGAAGCTTATTACCGAAATGATATCTGCCACAGAAGCAGAACTTATAGCTGATTTAGCGGCAAGTCATTGGCGCTGCGCTTTAGTGCGTCAGGGTGAGCCCTTTGGTGACTACGGTGATAGCGTTGCCGTGATCGCTGGAGCTGGTGATGAAGCGCAAGAGTTACCTTCTCCATTAGGATGGTTGTTTGCTCCTTGGCCAGCACCACGTGCACGTGTGTTGGCACGTCGTTTAGGATTGCAGCTGGTTGATGATGAAAGTGGATTTCCGGCAGTACGTTGGCACGATTTTATTCTTTCAAGTGGGGTAATAATTCACAATTCTTTAGAACAAGTTCTTGGTGCCTGTGCATCACAAGTTATGCCACAACAAGCTCGTTTAATAATGCCTAGTTCAACAAGTGCTGCTGCCAAGCGTTTAATACTGCGTCGGTTTGCAGGTTTGGGCATCAACCGCTGCAGTGTAACAGCCGCCCCAAATGCGATTTTAAATGGTATTTCTGATATTAAAACCGCAAAAGTATTAGTAGTTGAAGTACTTGCCTATGAAACTCGTTTTACCTTTTTAGAGGCAGACGGTACAAGTATTGCTACTGCTAATTCAGCAACCGCCAGCTATGCATGTGCTGATGAGGCAGTCGCTTCTAGTTGGGCAGCATTATTGCCGCCGGTTGCCAACGAAAATGTTGATGTTTGGCATAAGACTTTGATTGCAACTGCTCGTAAAGCGCGCCGTGTAAAACCAAAAGGCCCATGGCGTTTACATACCGGGGCAACGTCTATTGTAATGCCCATGTCAGTGGCAAATCGTGCTTACGCAACATTAAGCGAAAATTTAGCCTTGACCTGTGAATTAGTAACCAGCGCCTATGGTGTTGATAGTAGCGAATTAACGGTAATTATTGCTCCTGAAGAGCCACTGTGGTTGGGCTTAGCCGATACTTTTGCTAATGTGTTTGGACACGAGCCCTTAGTGCTTAATGCAGATCCATGGATGCGTCTGCGGGGTTTAAAGTAAAAAGCAACTTTTTTAAAGAAACGCCGATAAGATAAATGGAGTATTATATAAAAACACATTAGTTAGAGGAAATTGTGACTAAGTTTAATTATAGCTACGTAATAGGCAAAGATTTACCGCTAACACGCAAACTTTTGTCTGAAGACGGCTTTTGTTTGCAGTTAAAAGATGCCCAGGTATCGTATATCGATACTGATAATAACCATGAGATTAATGATGGCGATCGTATTGAAGTAGTGACAACCAATAAAAAACTAAACCGCAATATTATGCAGGCGTATTTAAGTGAACAATTGCAGACTTTGCAGTTTGCCGCCAAACCAAATGGTGAACTAAGGCGATCGCTCTATTTTGCCGCTCGCGATCTACCGATTACTTTGCGCCAAAAGTTCGTCGTAATATCTAGCAAAATATTAGACCAACAAGGCACAATAGAATTTAAAGAAAAAATTGAATTAATAAATAAGCTATGTTGGCTAACTGCTAATTATACTGAAAACACAAAAGATCTAATTGGTGATTATTTTAAAGCAAATGCTTTTATTTTTAAATTATGCGAAATCTTATTTGATGCCACTAGGCAATCACCAGTTGCACAAGAATTAGTCATTCAGGCCGAAGCCTTAAAATATGGCTACGTAGTTAATCATTTTCGTTTTTTGTCACTTTTTGCAGAAACTAAAAAATACATTCAATCTAACTTGTTTTGCAAGTGTCTTAACGCCGATAATCCTAAGCGTGTAACACCTCAAGAAATGCAGAAAATCGTTACGCAAATAAACAAACTTATTTTGTCTTTAAATCCATCAGAAGATGTTAAACTCGAATTTCCTGAGGCAAATGTATATTTTATTGATGATACAGAGGCCGACTATGGTGGCACCATTATTGGTGATGACATAATTATAAATAATGCCATAAATGTATCGGCAAAAGTAGTAGATGACGAGCTAAAAATTGCACACGAATATACTCATATGGTGCTCAATAAAATATTAATATATCTAGAAGGCAATTCAGTTATTATCGGCGAGTATGCGGCTACTTTTACGCAAGAATACGAACTATATGCCGATGCCGTTTGCATGCAAATCTACCCGGCGGCTTATGAACCTTACATATGGGATTTAGCTAAACAACCTAATGCTAGCGACAAGCAATATCAATATAGGCTTTCATTAGAAATACTTGCCCAAGCATATGATGCCCCAGATATTAGCGCCTTAGCAAAACTATCAAATGCATCAGTAACTCGTAGCCAAAAGCTAGCAACGCTTTTATGGGCAGCTGCAAGCAAACGCCTGCAGAGCATGTATAGATTGGGCTCGCTTAAATTACCTTGATTGGTTATCTTGCTTAAAGTTTTAATCATGGCGTATATCTAAATTAAATCGTCATTGCCGCGAAAACGGCAATCTATGTAGAGTTCTTATTAGGCAACTAGTATTTAGAGGAATTTTAATGCGACTACTGATAGGCAATGAGCTTTATCACGAAGTTGTGTTAGACAAACTTTTGCATGCACGCGAGTCAGTGTGGATTGCAACAGCCAATGTTAAAGCCATGCTGGTTAATGCCGACGCTGATAGCGAAAAATTTGTACCAATTATTGATGTATTTGCGCGATTGGCTGACAAAGGGGTTGAATTACGTTTATTGCATGCTGATTTACCTTCACGGCCATTTCGGCAAGCTTTTGATAAGAAAAAAAATCTGGTGCGTGGCGGTTTAGAACTTAAAGTTTGTCCGCGGGTACATTTTAAATGTGTACTTATTGATGGCGGTTTTGTTTATCTTGGCAGCGCCAATCTCACTGGTGCCGGTTTAGGCGCTAAAAGTGAGCAGCGGCGCAATGTTTGCCCTGATCCTATTGGTCAAGCGGTAGCAAAAGTTAGAGCGAGTGCACAAAGAAATCAAAAGCGCCGTCGCAGTATTGTGGGTAAATGGAAACAGCGGTAATATAATGATTAGAAAATCTTTAAATTATAACAAGTATCTTAATTCATTTTGTTCGTTTTTATTGAATCGGCTGTAGGCATGCGTAGTAATCGATAAGCTACAAATGAGGTACCAAAAAATAATGCCGCATATATACGAAAGCCATCGTGATAACCTAGCATACCTCGTAAAGCAGCTCCGAGCAGCAGTGCTACGGCAATTGCTATTAGAACACCAATGCCTATAATGGTTATACGTTGTTTTTTTTGCAGACGCATAAAATTATCGTGGACACATTTTGCTGCAACTTTTAGCCAAGCGCCAGCTATAGGCCAAATAAATACCAACGGTAGAGCAAACAAACGCGCTTCGCGAGCCTTGGTAGCGATTAAAACTATGGGAGTATTAATTATTAATGTAATTAAAGCGGCGATAATTAAATTTCGTTGAGACCGAATTATCTTGCGATTTGCCATCCAAACAAGAATACCAAGAACTATGAAAGGTCCTAACGTCCAAACCATTGAGGTAAATGACTCAAAGGTACTAGCTGCATTTGCGAAATTTAGCAGGTAATGTTTATCTCTGCCTTTCATATCGGGATAGGGTAAAAAATATTTAAGTCCAATAAAAAATAGAGCAGGGATAATAACTGCAATAACAGCACCATAGAAATTCTTTCGATTTAGGCGTTCATCTTGCAATAAAATTGCTATAGCAAAGCTTGGTAAAGTTAGCACCGTTGTTTCACGAGCAATTACTGCTATGCATAGCCAAAGAGCACAACGCAATGGCGTATTACGATATGAACTAACTGCAAGCAAAAGAAATGCATATTGCCATAAGTCATCATAAGTATAGATGGGTACGAAATAGGCAAATAAAATAGTATAGCTCAAAGCGAAGCAAGCGAGATGCCACCAAGATGATATATTTTCATTATCATAATTATTATTTAAATGTTTGCAGGCCAAAAGCAGACAAAAGGATGCTACGAAGAATGACAAACCTACCGCAATTACATACGCATACCAAATACTAAAAGAATGCTCTAAACTTTTGATAATAAAGGTCATAAAAGGTCTTTGTATAAATGGAGCATTCAATTCGTGTAAAGCAACTGTTGCAGTAATATTTTCTAGGCGTTTTATATAATCGATACGCCAAAACCAATATCCGTCGTGAAAACTGCTAGGCATGAGCAAATGCCAACTAAGAAGTAACACAGCAACGACTAGAGCAGACATAACGTATTTGTTGATATTACGACTCTGGCTTTGGTTCGTATTCATCTTATTTATTTCATGTCTTTTTGCATTTCGTATAGCTTATATTTTTTCAGTACTTGGCACTGATTATAAACAATTATCGACCATAAACCAGTGCATACTATAAGTATCGACCAAAGTATTGCCGCCACTGCTGGTTTTAATCCTATTAGGTTAGTCAACATGTTTTCTTCATTAAACCTACCGGCGAGCAACCTCGGTAACATATCCTCTTGTAATGGTCTTGCCGACGGTAAACGGTATGACATTGTTACTTTGTTAATAGCACTAAGAGCGAAACCGAAAACAAATGAAACCGTAATGCATGTTCGAATTTTTCCGATATCCGGCAACCACCGCGCCGCGGCTACTAAGCCGATAGCCACGCATGGAATTAAATGTCTTGGGCCAAAGCAAGATCCGCCATACCACATATAATAAGACCCATTGACCAACCACATGGCTATACCAAACATTGCTGCGGGTGATTTTGCGATTTGTAAGAAAAAATAATACTGATTATTATGAATAGCATCGCGAAAAGTACGTACAATCCAAATAAAGACTAAAACTAAATATCCTGTGCCATATAATGCTAAGCCACGAAATTCACCAAAAAGCAGTCGACGTAAATTAGATATCTTTGGCCAGCCAAAACCAAAGCTGTCTTTCATTGCCACAAAGCTAGGATCAGATACGAAGCTGTAACTCATCGCTACTGGATTGCCAAAGACTTGAGTGTTGTAAACCGCAAGAATGATTCCAGATGGAATAACTCCACCGATCATCGCAACGATTGGAGACCAGCGGCGCTCACGAAAACCAACAGCAACCACCCAGATTGGCAGCGCAAGCCCACAAGTATACTCTGTAAGCAGCGCCAAGCCTATTAAAAAACCACTAAGTAGCCACTGCTTTGAGTTAAAGGCATACAATGCCGCCACGAGAATAGCACCAGCGAGTAGGTGTCCAAAAAGGACACCGGTGTAGCTAGCTAGGTAGGTAGGTACCAAACCCAAACATAATTGCTAATGCCCAAGACCTGGACAACGTCAAACCTCGTGCTTGCACTATGAGAAATAAAGCTACCAGCAGCCATAAAAACGGTAGGGTTCCACATAGCCAAGCACCGATTAGGACTGCTAATTGCAGACGTTCTGCGACTGTCAAGCCATTGGTCATCCCGAATTTGTGCGCTAGCCAGTACCCGCCAGTTGTTAACCAGGAACTGAGCGGCGCTTTGTCTGTGTAATAAAACCCAGCAATAAAAGCTTTATCGATGGTTAAGGTATGGTAGGCATTAATTGCCCATGTGCCTTGATGAACCCAAGCCAACGCTGGCAATGCCCGCGAAACAGGATTAGGCGTCAATTTAGTGTCAATATACAAACTACCAAGAAGGGTAAACAGGAGCACAAACATGATTGACACCATGGTAGTCGGTTTCCATAACCTTGAAAGTGTCAACATGTAAGGCTCCTATGGTTTTGCCACGACACGGGCACTGATAGCTTATCTAAAAGCAAGTAGCCTCACATGTAATGTCATTAACTCCATTGCCACGAGCATGCAATGTCCAATAGGAGTTCGGTGAGCCACTAAGTTTACACCAGCTCATCGTCCCAACATCTAGCTTTCCTACTGAAATACCGGACAATGTGCATATAAAATGTTGAGATCCGCTAACCTGATTTACCTCAGTAGAAGATGTAGCTTTGGCGGTAAAGTATTCAAAATTTGATGCAGCTAGGCTCGACCTGGTTATACTACCATTGGCAACACTAGAAGCGGCGCCACCTTTGCTCGTACTGTCCGCGTAATTAAAGGTTACATCACTTGCAGTGCCCGCCGTTGTCGCACTACCAGCCGTTGAA